>CAWUNN010000018.1:0-12716 GCA_963923185.1 uncultured Limnohabitans sp.
CGACATGCTTTGATCACGGGCGCGGGCAGCGGCATTGGCGCAGCCATCGCCCTGGATTTGGCTCGCAGTGGTGCCCGCCTGAGCTTGGCAGGTCGCCAGATCTCCAGTTTGCAAACCCAAGCCGAACGCTTGCACGCCCAAGTGCCTGGGGTCGAGTTGGAAGTGATTGCACTGGATGTGACCGACGCCTCCAGCGTTGAGCAGGGGGTGCAAATGGCCCAAACCCGGTGGGGGCCTGTCCACATCTTGGTCAACAACGCGGGTCAAGCACAAAGCCAACCCTTTTTGCGCACCGATCCAGCCTTGTGGCAAAGCACACTCGATGTCAATTTGACAGGTGCTTATCACATGATTCAAGCGGTCTTGCCCGACATGCTACAAGCCGCGGCCCAGGGCACCCCTGGGCGCATCATTCAGGTGGCCAGCACCGCAGGCCTGATGGGCTACCCTTACGTCACCGCCTATGTGGCCGCCAAGCATGGATTGGTCGGATTGACACGCGCATTGGCCTTGGAGTTGGCACGCAAAAACATCACCGTCAACGCCGTCTGCCCAGGCTACACCGAAACCGATATCGTTCATCAGGCCGTCGAGCGCATCGTCTCCAAAACCGGGCAAACCCCTGAACAGGCGCGAGGGGCGTTGGCTGCTCGCAACCCGATGCAACGCTTGGTTCAGCCCAGCGAGGTGGCGCACGCGGTGACTTGGCTTTGCATGCCGGGCAGTGAATCCATCAACGGTCAAACCATTGCCATCGATGGCGGCGAGCAGGCCTCATGAGATCCGGCCCACGAACAGCCCACCTCATTGAAACCATGGTGGACATGGAGGTCAGGGCTCACGAAGATCACCATGAGTCTTTGCGGCTTTGGTTGCGCCTGTTGTCTTGCTCCACCCGCATCGAGTCCATCATCAGACAGCGATTGCGCGAACAATTTGACATCACCTTGCCGCGTTTTGATCTGATGGCTCAACTCGAACGCGAGCCCGAGGGGCTGTCCATGGGCGATTTGTCGCGTCGCATGATGGTCACTGGGGGCAACATCACCACCATCGTCGATCAACTCGAGCAAGAGCGATTGGTGGTGCGCAATCCATTGCCCGGCGACCGACGGGCCTATCGGGTGTGCCTGACGCCATCAGGTCGCAAGGCCTTTGATCAAATGGCCAGGGTTCACGAAGCCTGGATCGTCGAATTGATGTCGCCCTTGAGCGAGCGTCAGCAAGAGCAAATGTACAAATTACTGGGTCATCTCAAGCATGGCCCTTTGCCACCCATCGAAAAGGAGAGTCCATGAGCCAGCGTCATCTACCGGGTCAAGCGCATCAATTGCCCCGTCACCATTCGCCCATGGCGAACTACCGAGCCGAGCATTTTTTGCTGCAAGTCGATGCCGGTGTGGCCACCGTGAGCCTGAACCGACCCGAGCGCAAAAACCCTTTGTCGTTCGACTCATATGCCGAATTGCGTGATTTTTTCAGGGCTTTGGCCTACGCCCCCGATGTCCATGCCGTGGTACTGACTGGCGAAGGAGGCAATTTTTGCTCAGGCGGCGATGTGCATGAAATCATCGGCCCCTTGACCCAACTGGACATGCCAGGTCTGTTGGCCTTCACCCGCATGACAGGCGATCTGGTCAAGGCCATGCGCGCTTGTCCCCAGCCGATCGTGGCCGCCATCGACGGGGTTTGCGCAGGCGCCGGTGCCATTTTGGCCATGGCCTCCGATCTGCGCTATGGCAGCCCGCGCAGCAAAACCTATTTTTTGTTCAACAAGGTGGGGCTGGCCGGTTGCGACATGGGTGCATGTGCTTTGCTGCCACGCATCATTGGACAAGGTCGCGCCAGCGAGTTGCTGTTCACCGGCAGGGCCTTAAGGGCCGAAGAGGCCGAACGCTGGGGCTTTTTCAACCGCATTTGTGAAACCCAAGAATTGCTGACCGAGGCCCAGTCCTTGGCTCGGGAGTTGGTGCAAGGCCCGACATTTGCCAACGGCATCACCAAAAAAATGCTGCAACAAGAGTGGAACATGGGCGTTGACGAGGCCATTGAAGCCGAAGCCCAGGCACAAGCCATCTGCATGGCCACCAACGACTTTCACCGGGCCTATCACGCTTTTGTGGCCAAACAAACACCTGTCTTTGAAGGGGACTGATGATGCCCGAAGCCCGAGCTTGGCCGGTTGAACTGGACTGGCCCTTTTTTGATCCTGCGCATCGAGACTTTAAAACTCGGCTGGACACTTGGTGCCAGCAGCACTTGAACCATGGCCATACCCATGAGGACCGAGCCAGTGTAGACGCCGAGTGCCAACGCCTGGTGCGATTGCTGGGCCAAGGCGGTTGGCTGCGCCATGCTGTGGCGGGCGCCGAGCATGGAGGCGCACAAAACCACCTGGACACAAGGCAGCTGTGCCTGTTGCGAGAGACCTTGGCATGGCACCATGGGCTGGCCGATTTTGCCTTTGCCATGCAAGGCCTGGGCAGTGGCGCCATCAGCCTATTTGGCACGCCAGAGCAAAAATCAAAATACCTGCCAGCCGTCTCTCAGGGCCAAGCCCTGGCGGCTTTTGCGCTGTCCGAGCCCGAAGCAGGCTCAGATGTGGCGGCCATGCAATGCCAAGCCCAAGCCGTGGGCAAGGGATACGAACTCAGTGGCCGTAAAACCTGGATCTCCAACGGCGGCATTGCCGACTTTTATGTGGTCTTTGCTCGAACCGAACAAGCCCCGGGGGCCAAAGGCATCAGCGCTTTTGTGGTCGATGCCAACACCCCTGGCCTTGAGATCGAAGAGCGCATCGATGTGGTGGCCCCTCACCCCTTGGCCACTTTGCGATTCGACCGCTGTCAGCTCAGTGCCCATCAATTGATCGGTGACGCGGGTCAAGGATTCAAAGTGGCCATGGCAACCCTGGATGTGTTCAGGACTTCGGTGGCTGCTGCTGCCTTGGGATTTGGCCGCCGTGCCTTGCACGAAGCATTGCATTGGGCCAAGACCCGACCCATGTTTGGACAGCACCTGGCCGATTTTCAGATCACCCAAAGCCGTTTGGCCGAGATGGCCACTTTGCTCGATGCCGCCACCTTGCTCACCTACCGAGCCGCCTGGTTGCGCGATCAAGGCCAGCGCATCACCCGCCAAGCCGCCATGGCCAAGATGACAGCCACTGAAAACGCTCAACGCATCATCGACATGGCTGTGCAAATGCATGGCGGCATGGGTGTGCGAAAAGGACACATCGTCGAATCGCTGTACCGAGAGATCAGAGCCCTGCGCATTTATGAAGGCGCCACCGAGGTTCAACAGCTGATCATCGGCAAAGACTTGCTCAAGGCTTGAGCGGACAGCACCGCACCACGGAGGACCCATGAGCCACTGGAACACTTTGCTGCCCAGCAGCCACACCGACACGTTCACCAGGGATCGCTTGCCACCAGCCAATCAATGGCCGGTGTTTGTGGCCGATTTGCCAGAACTGAACTACCCCGATGTGCTCAACATCACTCAAGCTTGGGTGGACGCGCATGTGCAACAAGGCCATGGCCAGCGGGTGGCCTTGCATGGGGCCCATCTGTCTGATCACCAAGACAAGTTCAGTTGGACGTATGCACAACTGCAAGCCCAAGTGGACGCGATCGCCCATGTGTTGATTCAAGACATGGGATTGGTCAGCGGCCAGCGGGTGTTGCTGCGCGGTGGCAACAGCCCCATGATGGCCGCTGGACTGTTGGCTTGTTTCAAAGCAGGCCTGGTGGCCGTGCCCACCATGCCGCTGCTGCGGGCTTCCGAGTTGGCCACCATCATCGAAAAGGCCGCCATCGGTGCGGCTTTGTGCGACAGTTTGCTGGCCCAAGAGCTGCAATTTTGCATGACACCAGGTCATGCCCATCACTGCCCACAGATGAAGCAAATGGTGCAGTTTCGATCTGCCGACAGTCAGGGTTTGGAAGCCCGCATGAAGCGCCATGGACATGCTTTCAAGGCCCACCCCACCAGCCGTGATGATGTTTGCCTGATCGCTTTCACCAGCGGCACCACGGGCAAGCCCAAGGGCACCATGCACTTTCAGCGCGATCTGCTGGCCATGTGCGATTTGTTCCCCAAACACATTTTGAACATGACGCACCGTGACATCGTGTGTGGCACACCGCCCATCGCCTTCACCTTTGGCTTAGGGGGCTTGCTGGGCTTTCCATTGCGCCACGGCGCCAGCAGTGTGTTGCTTGAAAAGCACACGCCCGAGACCCTCATGGCCACCATCTCACAATACCAAGCCACCCAGTGCTACACCGCCCCGACCCTGTACCGTCAAATGGCCATGCTGGCCAAAGACCATGATTTGAGCAGCTTGCGTCACCCGGTCTCGGCTGGCGAAGCCCTGCCCGATGCCACCCGGATGTTGTGGCAACAAGCCACGGGCATCACCATGACCGATGGCATAGGGGGCACTGAAGTCATTCACATCTACATCTCCAGTGCAGGCCACCAGGTGCGCCGTGGCGCCATTGGCCAAGTGGTACCGGGTTATCAAGCCCAAATCGTCGATGAGCACATGAAAGCGGTTGCACCCGGCACCGTCGGACGCCTGGCCGTGCGCGGCCCCACCGGTTGCAAATACCTCGACGACCCTCGCCAGCTTGACTACGTCAAAGACGGATGGAACTTGCCAGGTGACACCTTCGTGATGGATGCCGATGGCTATTTCAGCTACCAAGCTCGCAACGATGACATGATCATCTCGGCGGGCTACAACATCGCTGGACCCGAGGTCGAAAGTGCCTTGTTGCAACACCCCGCAGTGGCCGAATGCGGGGTGGTGGGCCTGCCGGATGAAGAACGTGGCCAAATCGTGCAAGCTTTTGTGGTCCTGAAAGCTGACCATTTGGGCGATTCGGCCATGGCGCTGGCCCTGCAAGAACATGTCAAGGCCACCATCGCGCCTTTCAAATACCCACGCAAGGTGGTGTTTGTGTCAGCCTTGCCCCGCACCGAAACCGGTAAATTGCAGCGTTTCAAGCTGCGTCAGATGTCTTGAAGGAGCACCCACATGTTCAACATCTTGCAGCCCGCAGGTTGGGCACCCGCCAAGGGTTACGCCAATGGCATCGAGGCCCGCGGCCGCATGGTCTTTGTCGCGGGCATGATCGGTTGGAATGGTCAGGGGGAATTTGAAACCGATGACTTTGTGGATCAGTGCAAACAGGCCCTGCAAAACATCACCGCCACACTGGCCTGTGCGGGCGCTCTGCCCAGCCACGTGGTGCGCTTGACCTGGTATGTCAAAGACAAAAAACAATACCTGGCCAGGGGCAAAGAATTGGGCCGGGCGTATCAAGAGGTGATGGGGCGTCATTTCCCGGTCATGGCCTTGGTGCAAGTGGCAGACCTGGTCGAAGACCGCGCCTTGGTCGAAATCGAGGCCACCGCCGTCATTCCCGATGGGCTGTAAGGGCATGGGGTTTGCCGTTTGCCGCACCTCGTGGCAAACTGCGCCCCAATTGGGGGCTTGAAATTCAGGGTTTGACCCCCATTTCATGTGCCATTCACCCAGATGTTTCTGGGGCTCACAAAGGAGAAATCTCATGACCCGACACCCGGTGATCCGCTGGATTTTGGCCATCAGCCTGATGACTTGCCTGTCCCTGGGCTGGGCCCTGCCCAGCCCCAAAGACATCGAAGCCGCCTTGAATGCCGGTCACACCGCACAGGCTGAAAACATGCTGCGCGAAGTCCTGAAAGAAAAGCCTGACAGCGCCAAAGCCCACTATGAATTGGGTCAAGTCTTGGCCCGTGAAGCCCGCTACGACCAGGCCTTGGCCGAATTGCGCCAAGCCCAAGCGATTGATCCCAAGCTGTCGTTTGCGCGCAGCCCAGAGCAATTTGAGCGGATTGTGTCCGAAGTCAAAGAATTGGATGCCAAGCGCACCTTGGCACCCAGCGCACCCGTGGCCCACACGCCCGCGGCCCCTGCACATGCCGAACCCGCTTTGCCCATGTCCACCGTCTGGTGGGGCATTGGTCTGTTGTTCGTGGTGGGCATCGTGCTGTTGCTGATGCGCTCGCGCAACCCTGCTCCCGTGCCTGCGACCACGGTGGTGGATGCCCCACGCGGGTTTGGCTCGGCCTACAACCCTGCGCCTCCCCCCATGGGGTACCCGCCGTCCTCTGGCGGGATGGGCATCGGCGGTGCCGTGGTGGGGGGTTTGGCCGGCATGGCCGCTGGTTATGCACTGGCCAAGGCCACGGAAGGTGGCGGCCATGCCATGGCTGGGACTGTCAACCCCGAACAAGGGGGTTACGTGCCATTTGATCAGCCCCCCAACACCCAGTTGGATGCTTTTGACACCGGTTCAGGCGGTGACAGCTGGGACAGTGGCAGCTCTGACATGTCCTCAGGCGACGATCAGTGGTGAAAGCCAGCTGAGGCTTTTGGTCAGCGTTGGGCTGGGGCGGTGCTCCAGCCTCCACCCAAGGCTTTGATCAATTGCACGCTGGCGAGCAATTGCTGGGTCGTGGTCTGCAGTTGCTGGCGTTTGTAGGTGATCCAAGTTTGCTCTGCCAAGGTCACCTCCAACGTGCTGGCAGTGCCAATCTCCAGTTTGGATTTCATCAGGTTGTAGCTGTGCAAAGCGTCTTGTTCGCTTTGGTCGGCCAATTGGCGGCTGGCTTGCAACGCAGCCAACCCTGACAAATTGTTTTGCACCTCTTCAAAGGCGCCGAGCACGGTTTGCCGGTAATTGGCCAAGGCTTGCTGATATCCCGCCTCGGCTTGCTTGACCCCCGCCTGGGTGCGACCGGCATCAAACAACATCTGGCTTCCACTCAAGCCCAAAGACCACAAGGTGCTGGGCGCACCCGCCAAAAACATGGTGGCTTGTCGGGCGTCTGAACCCAAAGCGGCAGCCAGGTTGATGGTGGGGAAATAGGCGCTTTTGGCGATGCCAATTTGGGCATTGGCCGCTGCCATGGCGCGCTCCGCACTGGCGATGTCAGGCCGGCGCTCTAGCAATTTAGCCGGGTGCGCCAACGGAACCGATGGGACTTGGGCCAAATTCAGCACCATCCCCGCAGGCGGCAGTCTGAACACAGAAGCCTCTTGGCCGACCAAAGTGGCCAGCGCGTTTTCGAATCGATTGCGCTGATCGCGCAGCGACAAGATCACACTTTGGGTGTTGTTGCGGGCAATGCGATAAGCGTCCAGATCAGCTGAACTGGCGTAGCCTGTGTCATGGCGCACTTGGATCAGCTTGAAGACCTGATCTTGCGATTGGAGTTGCTGTTGTAACAAGGCCAAATCGGTGTCGATTTGTCGCAACGAAAAGTAATTGGCCGTCACCTGGGCAGCGATCAACAACTTCAGGTTTTCAAAGTCGGCAGCCGCTTGCCCCTGTTGAGCCCGTGCCGACTCGAGACGACGACGGATTCGACCACTCAGGTCGGCCTCGTACCCCACACCAATCGTTGCGTTGTAATCATTTTGCCGAACCTGATAGTTGGTCGTGCTGTAACCCGTCAAAGGACGGGCCGACGAGGTCTCAAAACGCGAGCGCCCTCCTTGCAGGCTGACTTGGGGCAAAAAGCTGCTCAAAGCAATGTTGGTTTGTTCGCGAGCCTGATCAAAACGTGTGAAAGCCTGCGCGACCACCAGGTTGTTCTTTTGGGCCAGCTCTTGCAATTGCGACAATTGGGCATCGCCAAAAACTTGCCACCAGTCCCCTTTGAGCATCTCATCAGAGGGCTCACTCAGGCTCCAACCGGCCTCGGTTTTCCAATTGGCAGAGGTCTCCAACTGTGGCTTTTTGTAATCGGGCCCCACAGCGCAAGCCGACAACATCACCAAGCATGCCAATGACACGGCGTGCAAGGCACGACTGGGGGCCAGGCGTGGTGAGTGCTGCACATTCATTTCAGGCGACTGCATCTGGAATCGTCTCCTGATCATGGGCGAGGCGTTGCTGCAGGCTTGACATCGGCAGCTTTGCCCTGTGTCGGCTTGCCTTCACTGGGCTTGCCTTCAGCCGGCTTGGCCTCGCCCGGTGCCGCAGGTTTTTCATAGGCGGTGGCCACCACGGGCACGCCATCGAGCACCGCGTCAGGTGGGTTGATGACCACTTGATCTTGATCGGTGATGCCTTCGATGATTTGAATCGATTGCCCCAAATCACGACCCAGTTTGACCTTTTTCAACTTGATCTTGTCCTCTGAGACGGTGGCCACAAAGACCCCTTCAGGACGGAACAACAATGAATTATTGGGCAAAGTCAAGGTCAATGAAGAGCTGCTCTTGATTTTCAAGCTCACGGTCACGTAAGAGCCCGGCATGAGCTCTTGTTTGTCGTTGGGCAAATTGATCTCCACTTGCATGGTGCGCGAGATGGGATCGATGGCGGTGGCCATGCGCACCACTTTGCCCGTGAATGTCTTGCCAGGCATTTCGGCCAAACGCACTTCGGCCGCATCGCCCATTTTGACCGATGGCGAAAACATCTGAGGCACGGCCACATACAGGCGCAACACTTTGGATTGCGACATGTTGAAGAGCAACTTGGGCGTGCCCCCGTTGCCTGCATCGACCAAGCTGCCCACATCGAAGTTGCGCTTGGTGATCACGCCATCAAAGGGCGCCTCGACTTGGGCAAACTGAACCAAACGCTCCAATCTTTGCGCAACCGCTTGTGTGGCCGCCAAATTGGCTTTGGCCACACGCCAAGCGTTGGCGCGTTCGTCAAATTCTTGTTGCGAGACGGCATCGCGCTCGCGCATGGCCCTCCAGCGCTCATACGACACACGGGCCAATTCAAACGTGTTGGTCGCTTGCTCGCGATTGGCTCGGGCTTCTTCCAACTGCTGCTGAATCTCTGGCACATCGATGGTGGCCAACAACTCGCCGGCTTTGACTTTGTCGCCGATGTCCTTGTACCATTTTTTGACATAGCCATTGACTCGGGCATAGATGGATGTTTCTGAAAACCCTTGCAAGCTGCCCGGCAACTCCAGTGTCTTTTGGGCCTTTTCCATGACCGGTTTGACATAGTTCACCTGGGTGACGGCAGCCTCTTGTGTGGTTTGGCGCAACTCTTTGGCGTCAAAGTGGCGTTTGACAAAAATGGCCGCCATCGCCAAAAGCAGCAACAACAAAACAAAGAAACTGAGGCGGATGAATTTTTTGTACATGGAAATTCTTCGAATATTGTGGGCGGATTCATGTTCATGCAAGCCATGTATCCCCATGGAGTGATGACGTTCTTGGTGTGTCATGATGCTTGACCCAAGTTCATCGCGTTGGCAGCTTTTTTCTCACGCTGACGCAACCGGGTGTGAATGCCAGCAAACACTGCTGGCACAAAAAACAAAGTCGACACGGTGGCCAGCAACAATCCGCCAATGGTGGCCCGCCCCAAAGGTGCATTTTGCTCGCCCCCATCGCCCACGCCCAATGCCATGGGCAGCATGCCGATGATCATGGCCAAGGCCGTCATCAGCACTGGGCGCAAACGGGTCGCCCCCGCCTCCAGGGCAGCCGCCAAGGGCTCGGCCCCATCCAATAGGCGCTCGCGCGCGAACGACACCATCAAAATGCTGTTGGCAGTCGCTACCCCCATGGTCATGATGGCCCCGGTCAGTGCCGGCACACTCAGGTGCGTGGCCGTCAAAAGCAACATCCAGGCGATGCCAGCCAAAGCAGCGGGCAACGCCATGATGATGATGAAGGGGTCTACCCACGACTGGAAGTTCACCACGATCAGCAAATAGACCAAGACAATGGCGCCCATCAGACCCAGGCCCAAGCCCAAATAAGACTTTTGCATGGTCTCGACTTGACCACGAATCACCACCGAAGAACCTTTGGGCAACTGTGACTTGATTTCTTCCACGGCTTTTTCAACTTGGCTGGCCACCGAACCCAGATCGGTGCGGGACACACTGACATACAAATCGATGGCCGATTGGATGTCATGGTGCGAGACCACCATTTGCTCGCGCTCAGGCTTGACCTCGACCAAATTGCCCAGCAGCTGCGGCCCAGCGGCGTTGATGCCAGTCACGGGGGTTTGCAACATCGACTCGAGCGAGTCAATTTGCGGCTGAGGGGTTTGCACCAGGACCGAATACACCACGTTGTTGCGCTTGTTCAACCAAAAGGTCGGCGTGGTTTGGGCACTGCCCGACAAAGAGATCAAGGCATTTTGGGTCACGTTGGCCGGTGTCAATCCCATTTGCAACAGCTTATCGCGGTCCATCATCAGTTTTTTAACCGGTTGATCGATGCGCTGATGGATGTGGGCATCGACTGCACCATCGATGTGTTTGATTTTTTCCAACAACACCCGCGCCACCTGGTAGTTCTCTTGCAACTTGGCGCCACGAAACTGAATGTCAATGGCCGCAGGCTGACCAAAGTTCAAAATTTGCGTGATGATGTCGGCGGGTTGAAAAAAGATTTCAATGCGCGGAAATTGAGCCACCAACTTCTTGCGCAATCGCTCGACGTACTCTTCACTGGGTTGATGGTTGGGCTTGAGCGAGATCAAAATCTCACCGTCGATGGTGCCAATGGTGCCGGCATTGCTGTACGACAAATTGATGCCGCTGTAAGGCAAACCCAGGTTGTCCAAGATGGTTTCCAACTCTTGCGCTGGAATGACTTGCCGAATGGCTTGCTCGATCTCATCGGCCGCCTTGGCCGTCTCTTCGATGCGGGTGCCCGAGGGCATGCGAAAGTGCAAACGAATTTGACCCGCATCCACGCTGGGAAAGAAATCGCGACCGAGCATGGGGTACAGCAAACACGAACCCAGACAAAAAGCCAAAAAGCCCCGGATGAAGTTTTTTCGACGCGGCAGCAAGGCACTGAGCACCACCACATAGCCACCCCTCATGCGCTCAAAGGCGGCATCAAAGCGGTGATAAAACTGAATGAACACATTGCCAGAGTCTTTGTCATGTCCATGCTTTTGATTCCTCATCAACAGCATCACCAGGGTTGGCACCAAGGTTCGAGACAGCACATAAGAGGCCAACATGGCAAAGATGACAGCCTCGGCCAAGGGCACAAATAAAAATTTAGCCACCCCCGTCAAAAAGAACATCGGGATGAACACGATGCAAATGCAAAAGGTCGAGACCAAGGCCGGAACGGCAATCTCACCCGCGCCCTCCAAAATAGAAGTCTCCAGTGGCGTGCCCATGCTGAAATGCCGCTCGATGTTCTCGATGGTGACGGTGGCGTCATCGACCAAGATGCCCACCGCCAAGGCCATGCCCCCCAAGGTCATGAGATTGATGGTCTCGCCAATCGCATTCAAAGCGATGATCGAAGTCAAAATGGACAAAGGAATCGAGATGGCAATGATCAAAGTGCTGCGCCAGTTGCCCAAGAACAACAAAATCATGGCCGCGGTCAAACAAGCGGCAATGACCGCCTCGTGGATCACGCCGCTGATGGCGCTTTTGACAAACACCGATTGATCAAACAGCGGGGTGATTTTCAGCTCTGGTGGCAAAGAGGGGGTGACCTCGGGCAACAGGTCTTTGAGTCGCTGAACCACGTCCAAAGTCGAGGCATTGCCGTTTTTCAAAATCGAGACCAACACACCCCGTTTGCCGTCTTGGCGTGCAATATTGGTTTGCACCACAGCGCCATCGTGAACACTGGCCACATCTCGCAGCAACACGTTGGCACCTTGGATGTTGCGCACCGGTATGGCGCCCAAATCGACAATGGTCTCTGGCGAACCATTCAAACTGACCGTGTATTCGGTGTCGCCCATTTTGGCCGTCCCACCGGGCAAGATCAGGTTTTCAGCGCTGATGGCCTGAATCACATCCGAGGGAGTCAAGCCTTTGGAATTGAGGGCCTGAGTGTCCAAATCCACCTGCAAAACGCGGTTTTTACCACCATAGGGGAAGGGAATCGCCGCACCAGGCACGGTGATCAAACGCGGTCGCAAAAAGTTCACCGCCTGGTCAAACATCGATTGCTCGCCCATGGTGGCGCTGGACAAACCCAACTGCAACACGGGCACGGCCGAAGCAGAGTATTTGATGATCAGCGGGGGCGTGATGCCAGGTGGCAGCTGACGCAGCACCGCTTGGGCCACTGAAGTCACCTGGGCAATGGCCGCAGGGATGTTGGCTTTGGGCTGAAAAAAGACCTTGATGATGGCGTTGCCTGCCAAGGACTGAGATTCGATGTGCTCGATGTCGTTGACCGTGGTGGTCAATGTCCGCTCATTCACACCGGTGATGCGGGGTCCAATTTCCTCAGCCGACAAACCGTCGTAGCGCCAAATGATGCTGACCACCGGGATGTTGATGTCCGGAAAAATGTCGGTGGCCATCTGCATCAAGGTCACCGGGGTGGCCAAGATGATCATCAAGGCCATCACAATGAACGTATAGGGCCGGCGCAAGGCCAGTTGAACAATCCACATCTTTGATTTTGCTTTTAACCTGTGCCAATGGGTTCATCGCATCGCTGCCTGAGCTTCAAGCCCATGCAACGATAAACCGACCATCCTACCTAGGATTGGTTTCCCTTATGTAAAGCTGAGTCTTTTGAAGGACTTCATGGCCATTGTTCATGCCAATTTGACGACCGATTTGGCGGACCCTCCCATCGGCAAACGCATGACAGAACTCATTGCCAGGGTAAACCCTGATCGCCTCTCATGGCCTGAGTGTGGAGTGTGCAGTCAATTCAGGGCCGTTTTGAC
>CAWUNN010000019.1:0-12359 GCA_963923185.1 uncultured Limnohabitans sp.
GTCAGACGTGTAGATGACACTGGCCCGAGAAAAAGCCTGTCGCAAGTCGCTTTCGCTTTGAATGGAAGGCTTGGGATGACCTTTGGCAACCGCCAAACCTGTCTGAATCAATCCCACAGGCCGCACCGACTGGGCTTGGACATGGCCCGTTTTGACCAATTCGTCGATCAAGATTTGTGACAAAACCAACACATCGCAATCGGCACCGGCCAGCAATTGATCGCGCATGGCGCCCACGGCACTGAATGTGCCACCAATGCCCAAACCTGTTTGTTGTTTGAACTCGGCGCTGAGTTCATGCACCAAAGCCTCGGCGGCGCCGCCGGCCAAAATCATCAAGATCTGCGAGCGATCGGGTGGTGATGTGGCGGCCCAAACCGGCAAAGCCTGGCCCAGTCCCACGGCCAGGCCCCAACTCAAGCATTGACGACGCGACATGGTGGGGGCTCCTCTTTGAAGTGTTTTTGCGCTGGGGGTGCAAACATCTGCTGATCACTTTATCATCAGAACCTGAAATAAACCATGCGGGTTTTCAAGGTTCTGACCCCCGCACACAAGGAGCATCATGCGCATCGCCACATTCGTTCATCAAGGTCAGACCCAGGTGGGTTTGGTCAACGCCGCCCAGACGCACGTGAGCGTGCTGCCCATGCCCGAGCTTCAACGTGAGTGGGGCGCGCTGCCGGTGATTGAGCAGCTGGTCTCTGGAAAAGCCTTGCCCGCCACCACCCAGACCTTGGCTTTGACCGACGTGCGACTGCTGGCACCCATTCCCAAGCCCCGGCGCAATGTGTTTTGCGTCGGAAAAAACTACCACGCCCACGCCAAAGAATTTGCCAACAGTGGTTTTGACAGCAGCGCCAAAGCAGGCGGTGATGTCCCCAGCGTCCCCATTATCTTCAGCAAAGTGCCCGAGTCGGTGGTGGGGCCCAGCGACACCGTGCTGCTGCCCAAGGGGGTCTCTGAGGCCATCGACTACGAAGTCGAGTTGGCCGTCATCATCGGCGCAGGTGGCAAAGGCATCCGCAAAGCCGACGCCATGAAGCACGTCTGGGGGTACACGATCGTCAACGATGTGACCGCCCGCGATTGGCAAAGCCGCCACATGCAATGGCTGATGGGCAAGTCGTTTGATACCTTTTGTCCCATGGGCCCGTGGTTGGTCAGTGCCGACGAATGCGATGGCACCCGCACCCGTGTGCGAACCTTTGTGAATGGTGAAGAGCGACAAAACGCCAGCACCGAAGACCTGATTTTTGACATTCCGACTTTGATTGAAACCTTGAGTGCGGGCATCACCTTGTACCCTGGTGACATCATCGCGACCGGCACCCCGGTGGGTGTGGGCATTGGATTCAAACCGCCGCGCTACCTTCAGTCAGGTGATGTGGTGCGCATGGAGATCGACGGCATCGGTCACATTGAAAACCCATTCAAATGACATCTAGCGGGTCTTCTAGGCAGTTTTGTGCCTGCTCAGACAAAGCCGCTGTCTGTTCGCTCCAATAAGCAGGGGTGGCAAACCACGGAAAATGCTGTGCAAAGGCCGGGTCATCGACCCGCCGTGCCAGCCAAGCGCTGTAATGGATGATGCGCAGCGTACGCAGTGGCTCGACCCAACGCAATTCTTGGCGATCAAAAGGTCGCACTTGCTCATAGCCCTCGATCAAACAGGCCCATTGCCAACCTCGATCGCGCGGGTCGGTTGAGACCAGCATCCACAGGTCTTGCACGGCTGGGCCCATGCGCGCGTCATCCAAATCGACAAAGTGCGGACCGCCTTGGGGCATGTCCAGCGGGGTCCACAGCACGTTTCCCAAATGGCAGTCGCCATGCAAACGCAACTGACGCACGGGTTGATCGTCGGTGGCTTGCTCGACGGCATGCAGGGCCCGACGTGCCGCCGCATCCCAAGCGGCCTGCTGCGCGGGGTCGATCAAGCCGCTGGCCCACACATCGCGGTGTGAGTCCCAACCCAAAGTCTGCACATTCAACGCAGGGCGGTGCACAAATGCCTCTTGCTGGCCCACCGCATGCATGCGCGCCAAAAAACGCCCCAGCCAAGTCAAGACCTCAGGATCATCACAGTCGGGCTGGCGTCCACCGCGGCGCGGAGTGACCGAAAACCAAAACCCCAGTTCGCCGTCGATGGCGTGCCAGTGCAGCGTGTCGCCCTGCAACACCAGGGGCGCCACCATCGGCACTTCTTGCTCGGCCAATTGCAGGGCATATCGATGCTCTTCCCTGATTTGGGCTTGGCTCCAACGGCCGGGCCGGTAAAACTTGGCGACCACCGCAGGTTCATCGTGTCGGTGTGCCAGGTAAACCCGGTTTTCGTAAGAACTCAGTGCCGACAATCGGCCATCGACATCGAGCCCAACCGCGGCCAGGGCATCAAGCACCCGATCGGGCGTCAGTTGCGAGAACGGGTGCTCAGACACCCCAGACCACATCACAGGCTTGTGCCATGCAGCGGCGCAACATGTCCATGAAAGGCACTGCGCGCTGACGCAAGGTGATCAGCTCGGCGGGCTCGCCCACCTCTTCTTGTCCGTGTGCAGCTTGCTGTTCACGGGCCAGGGCTTCTTGCCGGGCAATGGCCTGTGTGATGGCTTGCAAAGCCTCCGGCATGTCGGCACACAACAAGATGCCCTTGGCCGCTGGCTCTTTGCCCATGATGCGCAGCAATTGACTGCCATGCTGCTCGAGCATGATCAGGTCGCCTGTGGCTTTGGATTTGAACTTGTAGAGCATGTGACGATTGTGCGCCAAATCCCGGACCGTGTGGACTCAGCCGGCCAAACATCGCAATGCCACTTCGTTGAAAGCCTCGGGTCGATCGTATTGAACCCAATGGCCCGCATCGGCAATGACATGAAAGCCCATGTGCTGACAATTCGACAAGGCTTGTGGGACGAGTTGCAAGTTCTCACCATACAGTGCGTCAAACTGCCCCCAAATGGTGTGCACCGGGCAAGTCCAGCGGGTTTGTTTTTCGATCAGCGTGTTGCCACGTGCAATCCGACGACGACGCAAGCGGTCGCGAGCGATGTTGTGGGCCTGCATGTCGACCGTGTCTTCGGTGATGCTGTCGTCATGGCGCAGCATGAAGATGCGCAAATTGTGGCGCAACACTTCGCGCTGTTGTGCCTCGGTCATCTCGGCGCGCATGCCTCGCAACGGCAATGGCGGCCCAAACAAGCCCAAGCCTGGAATGCCCACCAGCACCATTTTGGAAAACAACTGAGGGTACTCGGCGGCCACGTACCCTGCGGTCATGCCTCCAAAAGAAAAACCCATGATGTCGTGCGGGCCCGGGCCCAACAGGCTTTGGATGCCTTCGGCCACAGCGGGGTACAAGCCATCGACATCGCGTGCATCGGGTGGCAAGTCAGAATCGCCAAAGCCCGGCAAATCCAGCGCATACACCGCACGCTGCTCTGACAAGGCTTGAACGTTGGCCACCCAATGCGTCCAACTGCCACTGCCCCCATGCAACAAGATCAAAGGTCGGCCCGCAGATTCATTCCAGACATGCCAGACCTGCATGCCACGGGAAGTCGGCCACTCGATGCGTCGGGCCAATGCCAGTATGTCTCGGTGATTCATGAACAGGTGCCAATGAAAACGCCCACCAAAGGGTGGGCGTGATGTTGGTTGCGCGAGCAAGATTTGAACTTGCGACCTTTGGGTTATGAGCCCAACGAGCTACCAGGCTGCTCCATCGCGCGTCTGATGATGTATTGTAACTTACTCTGCGTTGCTTTGCTCGGGCGCTGCCGCTTCAGCGGGGCGATCGACCAACTCAACCAGGGCCATGGGTGCATTGTCGCCAACGCGGAAACCCATTTTCAAAATGCGGGTGTAGCCACCAGGACGGGTTTTGAAGCGCGGGCCCAGTTCACCAAACAATTTGACGACACTGTCGCGATCGCGCAATCGATTGAAGGCCAGGCGCTTGTTGGCCAAGCTGGGCTCTTTGCTCAGGGTGATCATGGGCTCGATCACGCGACGCAACTCTTTGGCTTTAGGGACCGTGGTTTTGATGACTTCGTGAGCGATCAACGAGTTCATCATGTTGCGCAGCATCGCTTGGCGGTGCTCGCTGGTGCGATTGAGTTTTCGCAGTCCGTTTCCGTGACGCATGGTGCTTTCCTTTCCTTTATTTAGCAGGCAGCCGTATCAGGTACTGCCCGTGCACACTTTCAATCGGTGAGGCGACCGATCAGCGCTTTTCAAGACCGGCAGGTGGCCAGCTCTCGAGCTTCATGCCCAAGGTCAAGCCGCGCGATGCCAAGACTTCTTTGATTTCATTGAGCGACTTGCGACCCAGGTTGGGGGTCTTGAGCAATTCATTTTCGGTACGCTGAATCAGGTCGCCGATGTAATAGATGTTCTCGGCCTTCAGGCAATTGGCAGAACGCACCGTCAGCTCCAGCTCATCGACCGGACGCAACAAAATCGGATCGAACTGTTGGGCGCTGCGTGGTGCGGGCGAGTCGAAGGCGGCCAACTCGCTGCCTTCTAACTGAGCAAACACAGCCAATTGTTCAACCAAAATTTTGGCCGATGCGCGCACAGCATCTTCGGCCGTGATGGCGCCATTGGTCTCGATCTCGATCACCAATTTGTCCAAGTCGGTGCGCTGCTCCACACGGGCGTTCTCAACGCTGTAGCTGACGCGGCGAACTGGCGAGAAAGAGGCGTCGAGCACGATGCGCCCAATGGTCTTGCTCGGCTCTTCGCCGTAACGGCGCACAGTACCGGGCACATACCCACGGCCTTTTTCAACCTTGAACTGGATATCGATCTTGCCACCTTGCGACAGATTGGCAATGACGTGGCTGGGGTTGATGATCTCCACATCGTGGGGGGTCTGGATGTCAGCGGCGGTGACTTGACCCACGCCCTCTTTACGCAGGCTCAGAGTGACTTCATCGCGGTTGTGCAACTTGAACACCACGCCCTTGAGATTGAGCAGGATGTTGACGACATCTTCTTGGACACCGTCAATGGATGAGTACTCGTGAAGCACGCCACCAATGGTGACTTCGGTCACGGCATAGCCGATCATGGAGGACAACAACACACGACGCAGGGCATTGCCCAGCGTATGACCATAGCCACGCTCGAACGGCTCTAACGTCACCACCGCACGGTTTTGACTGGTGTGCTCGACGTTGATGGCTTTGGGTTTCAAAAGTTGGGTTTGCATTCGGATTTCCTCTCAATACCCCCGGTTCGTTACACCGGTAAGGCTGGATGGTCCAAGACCCGGCTGCAAGAACCCGCAGCCAGGGACGAAAAAGCAGGTCAGCGAGTGACCCTGCCAAGAATCAGCGTGAATACAATTCGACGATCAACGATTCGTTGATGTCAGAACCAAACTCGTCGCGGTCAGGCACTTTCTTGAAAACGCCCTCTGCTTTGTCGGCATTCACTTCAACCCAGGCCGGCAAACCCACTTGGGTGGCCAGTTGCAGGGCTTCAACTACGCGGCCTTGCTTTTTGGATTTTTCACGCACAGCCACCACATCGCCCGCTTTCACCAGATAAGAGGGAATGTTGACTTGTTGGCCGTTGACGGTGATCGCTTTGTGTGACACCAATTGGCGAGCTTCAGCTCGGGTCGAACCGAAACCCATGCGATACACCACATTGTCCAAACGCGACTCGAGCAGAGACAAGAGGTTGGCACCGGTGTTGCCTTTGCGGCGATCGGCTTCGGCAAAGTAGCGGCGGAATTGCTTTTCCAACACGCCGTACATGCGTTTGACTTTTTGCTTTTCGCGCAATTGCAGACCGAAGTCTGATGTGCGTTGACCCGAGGTGCGGCCGTGCTGGCCGGGCTTGGTGTCGAATTTGGCTTTGTCCGCAATCGAGCGACGGGCGCTCTTGAGGAACAAGTCAGTGCCTTCACGGCGTGAGAGTTTGGCCTTGGGGCCTAGGTAACGTGCCACTTGATCTTCCTTTGTGTCATCTGCCCAGCTTTGCAACCGGGGAGCCATCGACGCGTGGACGATGGCGGTGGGCTTGGTTTAAAAAATCAGATGCGACGGCGCTTTTGCGGGCGGCATCCGTTGTGAGGAACTGGAGTCACATCGGCAATCGAGTTGATGCGGATGCCCAGCGCAGCCAAGGCGCGAACCGATGACTCGCGACCGGGGCCGGGGCCCTTGATTTCGACGTCCAGATTCTTGATGCCTTGTTCAATGGCAGCGCGACCAGCCACCTCAGATGCCACCTGCGCGGCAAAAGGTGTGGACTTGCGTGAGCCTTTGAAACCTTGACCACCTGACGACGCCCACGACAAGGCATTGCCTTGGCGATCGGTGATCGTGATGATGGTGTTATTGAAAGAAGCATGCACGTGTGCAATGCCGTCCGCCACATTCTTGCGGACTTTCTTGCGCACACGCTGTGCGGCGTTATTGGCAGGAGCTTTGGCCATGTTATTCCTTCACTTATTTCTTCAAAGCCGCAGCGGCCTTGCGCGGACCCTTGCGAGTGCGAGCATTGGTGCGGGTGCGTTGGCCACGCATGGGCAGACCACGGCGATGGCGGAAACCACGGTAGCAACCGATGTCCATCAAACGCTTGATGTTCATGGTGGTCTCACGGCGCAGGTCACCTTCGATGGTGTACTGGGCAATGGCGTCCCGAATTTTTTCCAGATCGGCGTCGGTCAGATCCTTCACCTTTTTGGAGTAAGCGATGCTGCAAACCTCGCAAATTTTGCGGGCGCGCGTGCGACCGATGCCAAAAATGGCGGTCAAGCCGATCTCAGCGTGCTGATGCGGCGGAATATTGATACCAGCGATACGTGCCATGGTGGTCCTCTTGAATGGGGCTCAATCAGCCTTGACGTTGCTTATGACGGGGGTCGGTGCAAATCACGCGAACCACGCCCTTGCGGCGGATGATCTTGCAGTTGCGGCAGATTTTTTTGACGGAAGCCGAAACTCTCATGTCGATTTCTCCTAAAACTCTTTCAAAAGTCCCGCGCCTTACTTGGCTCGGAACACAATTCTTGCTCGGGTCAGATCGTAGGGCGTGAGCTCTACGGTGACCTTGTCACCCGGCAGGATACGGATGTAGTGCATCCGCATCTTGCCTGAGATGTGACCCAGTACCACATGACCATTTTCCAGTTTCACCCTGAAAGTGGCGTTGGGCAGGTTCTCTACCACTTCGCCCTGCATCTGAATGACGTCGTCTTTGGCCATCTTTCCTTCAACCACCCAAACTGGTTTTGAAATTGGCTTTTTTCAACAACGACTCATACTGCTGACTCATGAGGTAGTTTTGCACCTGGGCCATGAAGTCCATGGTGACCACCACAATGATCAACAACGATGTTCCGCCGAAGTAAAAAGGCACGTTGTATTTCAAAATCAAAAACTCGGGCAACAAACACACAAAAGCGATGTAAATGGCACCTGCCAAAGTCAGGCGAACCAAAATTTTGTCGATGTAGCGGGCAGTTTGCTCGCCGGGGCGAATACCCGGCACGAATGCGCCTGATTTTTTCAGGTTGTCGGCCGTTTCACGGCTGTTGAACACCAAGGCCGTGTAGAAGAAACAGAAGAACACGATAGCGGACACGTACAGCATGATGTAGACGGGCTGACCGGGCGACAAGGTGCTGGCAATGTCTTTGAGCCACAACATGCTGTCGCCGCTGCTGAACCAGCTGACGATGGTGGCCGGCAACAAAATGATGGACGAGGCAAAGATCGGAGGGATGACACCGGCCATGTTCAGCTTCAGGGGCAAATGCGAAGATTGGCCACCATAGACTTTGTTGCCCACTTGACGGCGTGCATAGTTCACCAAAATCTTGCGCTGACCACGCTCCACAAACACCACAAAATAAGTGACCAATGCCACCAGCACCACGATGAACAAAGCCACGATGATGCTCATGGCACCCGTGCGAACCAATTCAAGCAATCCGCCCACGGCATTGGGCAAACCAGCTGCGATGCCACCAAAAATCAAGATCGAGATGCCATTGCCCAGACCACGCTCGGTGATTTGTTCGCCCAGCCACATCAAAAACATGGTGCCAGTGGTCAAACTGACCATGGTGGTCACGCGGAAACCCAGACCAGGACTCAAGACCAAGCCAGCAGAAGACTCTAAGGCCACCGCAATGCCCATCGATTGAAACAAGGCCAACCCCAAAGTGGCATATCGCGTGTACTGGGTGATCTTGCGACGGCCTGCTTCGCCTTCCTTTTTGAGCTGCTCAAATGAAGGCAGCACATAGGTCAGCAACTGCATGATGATCGATGCCGAAATGTAAGGCATGATTCCCAATGCAAACACCGTGAAGCGAGACAAAGCACCACCCGAGAACATGTTGAACAGGTTCAAGATGCCGCCTTGCTTGTCATTGAACAGTTGCTGCAACTGCTGCGGATCAATGCCAGGGACGGGGATGTGCGCGCCCACGCGATAGACCACCAACGCGAGCAGCAAAAAGACCAGTCGGCGACTGAGATCGCCGTACTGACCGGTCTTGGCTGTTGAATTCGAGGTGGCCATGTGGTTGAACTGAGGTGGATGAAGGTTGTGCGTCAGGCCAAAGCGCCGCCGGCAGCCTCAATGGCAGCCTTGGCGCCTGCAGTGGCACCGATGCCGTTCAATTTGACGGCACGCTTGATTTCACCTGACTTGATCACTTTGACCACTTTGGCCAGCTCGCCCACCAGGCCAGCTTGCTTGAGGGTCAACAGATCGACATCGGCTGCGCCCAATTGTTCAAGGGCAGTCAAAGTGATTTCGGCATTGAACTTCAGCAAATGCGATTTAAAGCCACGCTTGGGCAAGCGACGCTGCAAAGGCATCTGACCGCCTTCAAAGCCGACCTTGTGGTAACCGCCTGAGCGTGATTTTTGACCTTTGTGACCACGGCCAGCCGTTTTGCCCAGGCCAGAGCCGATGCCGCGACCCACGCGGCGCTTGGCGTGCTTGGCACCGTCGGCAGGTTTGATGGTATTGAGTTGCATGGTGTGACCTTTACAGGACTTTGACCAGATAGCTGATCTTGTTGATCATGCCGCGCACAGCGGGCGTGTCTTGCAGCTCACTGATCGAGTTGATTTTGCGCAGGCCCAAACCGCGCACAGTGGCGCGATGAGATTCTTTGCAACCAATAGGGCTGCGAACCAATTGAACCTTGAGGCGAGGCGTGTTGCTCATGGGGTGCTCCGATCTCAGGCGAACAGGTCTTCAACCGATTTGCCGCGTTTGGCAGCCACTTCCGCGGGGGTGGTGGACCTGGCCAATGCGTCAAAAGTGGCGCGAACCATGTTGTAGGGGTTGGATGAACCGTGGCTCTTGGCCACGATGTCGGTGATGCCCATCACTTCAAAAACGGCGCGCATCGGACCGCCTGCAATGATGCCGGTCCCTTTGGGGGCCGGAGCCATCATGACGGTGGCGGCACCATGGTGACCGGTCACGTTGTGATGAATGGTGCCGTTTTTCAGTGACACCTTGGTCATGTTGCGACGGGCCTCTTCCATGGCCTTTTGCACGGCGGCCGGCACTTCTTTCGATTTGCCTTTGCCCATGCCCACGCGGCCATCGCCATCACCGACCACGGTGAGGGCAGCGAAACCCAAAATACGACCGCCCTTGACCACTTTGGTCACGCGGTTGACCGAAATCATTTTTTCGCGCAGACCGTCGTCACGAGCGTCGTCTTGCACCTTAGCTTGAACTTTTGCCATGTTTATTTCTCGCTCTGCTTAGAACTGCAAACCCGCTTCGCGAGCGGCATCGGCCAAAGCCTTGACACGACCGTGGTAGGCAAAGCCTGAACGGTCAAAGGCCACTTTTTCAACACCGGCTGCTTTCGCTTTTTCGGCGATGCGCTTGCCAATGGCTGCGGCAGCGGCGGCGTTGCCACCTTTGCCGGTGGCGCCCAAGCTCTGACGAACCTCGGCTTCTGCCGTCGAGGCGCTGGCCAAGACTTTGGTGCCACAGCCAGAGACGATGGCGGCATAGATGTGCAGGTTGGTGCGGTTGACCGTCAAACGGGCCACGCCTTGAGTCGCTATGCGGATTCGGGTTTGGCGGGCGCGGCGCAGACGCTGCTGTTTCTTGTTCAACATGCTGCTGCTCCTTATTTCTTCTTGGTCTCTTTGATCACGATCCGCTCATCCGAGTAACGGATGCCCTTGCCCTTGTAAGGCTCGGGGGGGCGAATGGCACGGATCTCGGCGGCAATCTGACCCACGCGCTGGCGATCAGCGCCTTTGATCAAGATCTCGGTTGGGGCCGGGGTTTCGACCTTGATGCCAGCGGGCATGTCGATGTTGACCGGATGCGAGAAACCGACAGCCAAATTCAATTTGGCGCCTTGTGCTTGAGCTTTGTAACCCACGCCCACCAGCGAGAGTTTTTTCTCAAAGCCTTTGGTCACACCGACCACCATGTTGTTGACCAGCTGACGCATGGTGCCAGACATGGCATTGGCTTCGCGGCTTTCGTTGGCCGGCTCGAATGACAACTTGCCAGCTTCGTTTTTGATGGTGACCAAAGCGTTGTTGGCCACAGCCAATGTGCCGCCAGCGCCTTTGACGCTGATCTGGTCTTCTTTGATGGATACATCCACGCCTTGCGGGACGATCACGGGCATTTTTCCTACTCGGGACATGTTCGTACTCCTGCGATCAAGCGACGTAGCACAGTACTTCGCCGCCCACGCCAGAAGCGCGCGCCTTGCGATCGGTCATGACGCCTTTGGGGGTGGTCACAATGGCCACGCCCAAACCGTTCATCACCTGGGGAATGTCGTCACGGCCTTTGTACACGCGCAAGCCAGGACGGCTGACACGCTCGATGCGCTCGATCACCGGGCGACCGGCGTAGTACTTGAGGCTGATTTCCAACTCTGTTTTACCGTCTTCGGTCTTGACTTGGAAGCCATCGATATAGCCCTCGTCTTTCAAGACCTGGGCAATGGCCACCTTGACTTTGGAAGAGGGGACTTGCACCGAAGGCTTGGCCACCATCTGGGCATTGCGGATGCGGGTCAGCAGGTCGGCAATGGGATCGCTCATGCTCATGAAATTTCTCCTGCCTGATTACCAACTGGCCTTGGTCACGCCCGGGATGTTGCCCTCAAAGGCCAACTCACGGATCTTGGCGCGTCCCAAGCCGAACTGACGGAATGTGCCACGCGGACGACCCGTGATCTCGCAGCGGTTGCGCTGGCGAGTCGGGTTGGCGTTGCGGGGCAATTTTTGCAGGGCTGCGCGGGCAGCCATGCGCTCTTCTTCGCTGCGCTTGGCATCGTCTGCGATGCCTTTGAGCTCAGCGTATTTCTTGGCGAACTTGGCCGCCAGTTTTTCGCGCTTGAGCTCGCGTTGGATCAATGCTACTTTAGCCACATGCCACCTCAGTTCTTGAACGGGAAACGGAAGCCAGCGAGCAGCGCTTTGCACTCTTCGTCAGACTTGGCCGTTGTGGTGATGCTGATATTGAGGCCGCGCAATGCATCGACCTTGTCGTATTCGATCTCGGGGAAAATGATTTGCTCTTTCACGCCGATGTTGTAGTTTCCACGACCGTCAAATGCACGGCCAGAGATGCCACGGAAGTCACGCACACGGGGCAGGGCCACGGTGACGAAACGATCCAAGAATTCATACATGCGCACGCCGCGCAAAGTGACCATGCAGCCAATGGCTTGGCCTTCACGGATCTTGAAGCCGGCGATGGCTTTTTTGGCCTTGGTGACGACGGGCTTTTGACCCGAGATTTTGGTCAAGTCGCCGACGGCGTTGTCCATGACTTTTTTGTCCGCCACTGCTTCACTGACACCCATGTTCAAGGTGATCTTGGTGATGCGCGGCACCTCCATGGGTGACTTGTAGCCGAACTTGCTGGTCAGTTCAGCGACGACCTTTTCGCGATAGTATTGTTGCAGTCGTGCCATGATCATGCCGCCTTGATTTCTTCGCCATTGGACTTGAACACACGCACCTTTGAGCCGTCGGCCAACATCTTGACGCCCACTCGATCGGCTTTGCCGGTGGCGGCGTTGTAAATGGCCACATTGGATTGGTGAATGGGCATGGCCTTTTCAACGATGCCACCCGTGGTGCCCGCCATGGGATTGGGTTTGGTGTGTTTTTTCACCAGGTTGACGCCGTCCACGATCAAGTGGTTGTCGTCTTTGCGCAACGACACCACGCCACGCTTGCCTTTGTCACGGCCGGCCAAAACCACCACCGTATCGCCTTTGCGTATTTTGTTCATGTGACCCTCTGCTTAGAGAACTTCGGGTGCCAAAGACACGATCTTCATGAACTTCTCGGTACGCAGTTCACGCGTGACCGGGC
>CAWUNN010000020.1:0-12240 GCA_963923185.1 uncultured Limnohabitans sp.
CGCCGGCTGCTGGGGCCAGTAATGGCGCACCACAGCGGGTCCGCGCAAACACACTTCGCCCACACCGTCGGGGCCAGGGTCATGGAGTCGGGCTTGAACACCCTGGGCCGGCCAGCCACAAGATCCGACATGGGAGCGCGCATGCTGCGCCCCCAGCGCCAGTGAAAAGGGGCCGGTCTCTGTGGCGCCATACACATTGCATACAGGAACCCCACGGTCGTGCCAAGCTTGAACCAAATGGTTGGGCAACACACTCGAGCCTGCCCAAATGGCCTTCAAATCGGGTAAAGCTGTGCTGCCAAAAGCAGGGTGATCGATCAAAGACTTCATCACCGCAGGCACCATCAGGGTACTGGTGATGCGGTGTCTCACCAGATCTCGCCAGGCCATATCGGCATCAAAACGCGAGTGCAGCACCACGCTGGCGCCACTGAGCAAGGCCGGCAATGTCTGAATACACAGCCCCCCGACGTGGAACAAAGGCAGCAAAGTCAGCACCCGCTCGCCCGGCCCCAACCCCTGAGCAACCATGGCCGCACGTGCATTGGCCATCAGATTGGCCACGGTGTGCACCGCTCCTTTGGCGCGGCCTGTGGTCCCCGATGTGTAGACCAGCAATGTCGGTCGATGTGGGTTCCATGAGACTGCACTGATTTCATGCATCGGGGTTGGTGATGCGGGGACATGGCTTAAATCCGTCAACCGCTCGAGTCGAGTGGCACTATGCTGGGCGAGAACTTGCGCATGCGACTGCCAATGCTCGTCTGCCAGCAAAAGACACGGGGTGCAATCGGCCAACACTTGCTGCCATTCGGCAGCGGCCAACCTGAAATTCAGCGGCACCCAAATGCCCCCCAAGTCCGATAGCGCCAACAAGGCCGCCAATTGCAAAGGATGGCCCCAAGCCAAACAGGCCACACGATCACCGCTTTGCACGCCCCACGCCAAAAATCTTTGTTTGCAAACTTGAATCATGGCGACCCATTGGGCATGGGTCCAGGCTTGACCTTCAAACCACATCACCACCTGCTGCGGTGCAGCGTCCGATGCACGCATGACAGCAGTCACCAACGAACCATCGTCGGTCTGAGGCAAAATGGTCTTTCGGTCGGTCATCTGGTTCCGAGCATAGCGCAGGAACATCGCCGCCTTCAGGAGCATCAGGCATGGAATCGTTGTTGATCATTGAGGATGATCACCGCTTGGCGGGCATGGTCAGTGATTTTTTATCCAGATCTGGTTTTGAGGTCAAACATGCCCCAACCGCCAAAGAGGGCCTGTCTCACATCAGCACCACACAGCAACCCGATCTGGTGATCTTGGATGTGATGTTGCCTGACTCAGATGGGTTGGAGGTGTGCCGACGCATCCGCTCTTTGGAGGGACCTCAGGCCCAAACGCCCATCTTGATGCTGACCGCCAAGGGCGACCCCCTAGATCGCGTCATGGGCCTAGAAATCGGCGCCGATGATTACGTGGCCAAACCTTTCGAGCCGCGCGAGCTGCTGGCCCGCATCCGCGCCATTTTGCGCCGACAATCCTTGGCGGCCAGGTCATTGCCGCTGGTTTCACCAGTGATGCAATTTGGTTCACTTGAAATCGATCGGGACAGCCGACTTGTGAAAATTTCAGGTCGAATCGTCGATCTGACTTCTTATCAATTTGACCTGCTGACCGCTTTGGCTGAAAGGGCGGGTCGAGTCATGTCACGTGAGCAAATCGTGGAAGTTGTCAGGGGCCGCGAAATGGAAGCTTTTGACCGCTCCATCGATGTCCACATGGGTCGCATCAGGGCCGGCATTGAGCAAGACGTCAAATCCCCTAAACGCATCTTGACCGTGCGCGGTGTGGGTTACGTGTTTTCTCGGGTTCAAGACTGATGGACATGCGCCAACTGGTGGTCAAACCCATCCACATTCGTTTGTGGCTCAAAATTTGGGTGTCCGTCATCTGCGTGGTGGCGGCCACCACCTTGCTGGCGTCCTTGGGGTCGAGGTACCTCAGCGACCCCCCCATCAGGGAAGTGGTGGCACGCAACGCCTCCGGCACGATCGTTGCTCAAGGGCGCGCCTTGTTTGTACCTGCAGATGGTCTGCCAGAGGGCAAGCGCCGACCCAGCCCTGGCATGGAGGACATGAAGTTGGGTCAATACGGCCCAGGGCCAGAGTTCTTGCTGAACACAGACGACGGTGAATGGCTGCACGTTCACATTCCAAGGCCAGAACGCACCTTTTGGTCTTTGCCCAATGGCTTGCTGTGGACCTTGTTGCTGTCAGCCATCGCTGTGGCGCTGGGCAGCTACCCGATCATCAGACACCTGACGCATCGGCTCGAGGTGTTAGAACGTGCAGTCACCCGCTGGGGCGAGGGCGATCTGTCTGTTCGCATGCCCGTCAAAGGCATGGATGAGGTGTCTTCGTTGACCCAGCGTTTCAACCAAGCGGCCGAAAAAATGCAAGGGCTGGTCCTTTCGCATAAAAATCTATTGGCCAATGCCTCACACGAATTGCGCTCGCCCATCACCCGATTGCGCATGGCAATGGAATTGCACGGTGGACAACCCGACGCCAAGTTGCGCAATGAAATTTTGCGTGATTTGCAAGAGCTGGACCAATTGGTCGAAGAAGTGTTGTTGGCCAGTCGGCTGGACCAAGTCACCGAATTCACTGGAGCGGGTTTGACCAAAGTCGATTTGGCTGGATTGGCCAGCGAAGAGTGCAGCCGCCATGATGTGCAATTGCTCATTCAAGATGCTTTGTCTTTGCAAACCTTGGGCGTTGACTTGCTCTTGCGACGCATGTTGCGCAATCTGCTGGACAACGCTTTGCGCCACGGTGGCGATGCCGCTCAAATCGAAATGCGCTTGCAACTGTGTCAGCCCAATCGGGTGCACATTGAAGTGTCTGACCGAGGCCCTGGCGTCCCGCCAGAGTATTTAGAAAAAATATTCGAGCCCTTCTTTCGCTTACCTGGTCACCGCGAGTGGCAAGGCGGCACCGGACTGGGACTGACCCTGGTGCGATCGATTGCTCGACACCATGGTGGCGATGTGCAATGCCGATTGCGCTCGGGTGGTGGCGCCACCTTTGTGGTCGATTTGCCCTTGAAGACATGAAACATGGCCAAAGAAAAAACCTTGTTCAGTTGTTCCGAGTGCGGTGATCACAGCCCCAAATGGCTGGGCAAATGTCCAGGCTGTGGTGCTTGGAATACCTTGGTCGAGTCCACCGCCCCCTCATCCGCCGGACAAAACCGATACAGCCAAAAAATCTCATTGGCTCCAGCCTCTGCTGTGGCCACCTTGGCCGACATCGAAGCACAAGATGTGGCCCGCACGCCGACTGGCCAAGAAGAGCTTGATCGGGTGCTGGGCGGGGGTCTCGTGGCCGGTGGCGTGGTCCTGATCGGGGGCGATCCCGGCATCGGCAAATCGACCTTGCTGTTGCAGGCCATGGATGGCTTGCAACGAGGCGGACTGCATGCCTTGTACGTCACTGGCGAAGAATCAGGGGCCCAAGTGGCCTTGCGCTCTCGCCGTCTCGGGTTGGATCACAGCCAAGTTCAAGTGCTGGCAGAAACTCAGCTTGAAAAAATTCTGGCCACCATCGACCAAAGAGCGCCTGCGGTGGTCGTCATCGATTCGATCCAGACGGTGTACTCTGATGCGCTCAACAGTGCGCCAGGGTCGGTGGCCCAAGTGCGCGAATGCGCCGCCCACCTGACCCGACAAGCCAAGATGGCCGGCGTGGCCACCATTTTGGTGGGCCACGTCACCAAAGAAGGGGCCTTGGCAGGCCCCAGGGTGTTGGAGCACATGGTCGACACCGTGCTCTACTTTGAAGGTGACACCCATTCCAGCTATCGGCTGGTGCGCGCCATCAAAAACCGCTTTGGCGCAGTCAATGAGATCGGCGTTTTTGCCATGACCGAAAAAGGCTTGCGCGGCGTGAGCAACCCCAGCGCCATTTTTTTAAGCCAACACTCGCAACCCGTGCCAGGCAGCTGCGTGCTGGTCACCTTAGAAGGCACGCGGCCAATGCTGGTTGAAATCCAGGCACTGGTCGACAGTGGCGGCCCAAGCCCCAGGCGACTGAGCGTGGGCCTTGACCGAGATCGACTGGCCATGCTGCTGGCCGTCTTGCACCGACATGCTGGGGTGGCTTGCATGGACCAAGACGTCTTCGTCAACGCGGTGGGTGGTGTGCGCATCGGCGAACCGGCAGCCGACTTGGCTGTGCTGATGGCCATTCAAAGCAGTTTGCGGGCACGCGCCCTGCCCCAAGGCTTCCTGGCTTTTGGCGAAGTCGGGCTCGCGGGCGAAGTCCGCCCAGCACCCCGCGGCCAAGAACGTTTGCGCGAAGCCGCCAAATTGGGTTTCACCGAAGCTTTGATCCCTCGTGCCAACGCCCCCAAAAAACCCATCGAGGGCCTGCGCATTCATGCCATCGACCGCATCGATGAGGCCCTGCAAGTCCTGCGCCAATGGAACCATTAATTGGGGTCAGACCCCAATTAATTGTCTCTATTTCGCTACGTTTAATGGGGGTCTGACCCCAATTCATCTTCATGTTGGGGGCGAGTCAGTTCCCACAGGTGCAAGCGGCCCTGGCGAAACTCGCAACGGACCACCGAATCGGTGCTGTCCTTCCAAACAAAGATTTCGGGTTGGGTGTCTTTTTCGCTCTCAAGTTGACCTAGGCTGCGGGTCAAAGCGATGACGTGCATCAGGCTCTGGCCAGGTTTGAGTTTGGCATTGAGCATGACGGCGCTGTCGGCGTACCCGACCGGGCGTTGACCTGCACGCTTCAAGATGGTGACCATCCGGGTAAAGTTCAACAAAACCCACAAGACGCCGCCCGAGATCACAAAAACAATGCCCGACCAACCAAATGCATGGTAGGCCCACATCATCAACAAGAGCGCGGCCACAGGGATCAGGACATTGCGCCAATTCATGCGGCGCATTATGCCCTTGATGTTGGATCAGGTCTGGCGCTGCACCGCGTTGGGTGATGGCTACAATGGGGCTTGGTTAAAAAGGACAGATGACATGAGCGTTCTCCCCCCTTCGATGGCCGATCGCGACGGCAAAATCTGGATGGACGGCCAGTTGGTGGACTGGCGTGATGCCAAGATCCATGTGCTGACCCATACACTGCACTACGGCTGTGGTGTATTTGAAGGTGTCAGAGCTTACAACACCGTCAAAGGCACGGCCATTTTTCGTCTGCAAGAGCACACCCAACGCTTTTTCAACAGCGCCAAAATTTTGCGCATGCCACTGCCCTTCACCCAAGATCAAGTCAATGAGGCGCAGCGCTTGGTGGTGCGAGAAAACAAACTCGAGAGTTGCTATCTGCGACCGCTGGCTTGGATTGGTTCGCAAAAGCTGGGGGTCAGCCCCAAGGGCAACACCATCCACGTGATGATTGCAGCCTGGCCCTGGGGGGCTTATTTGGGCGAAGACGGCCTTAAAAAAGGCATTCGCGTCAGAACCTCTAGCTACACCCGTCATCATGTGAACATCACCATGACTCAGGCCAAAGCGGTGTCCAACTACACCAATTCGATTTTGGCCAACATGGAGGCCACCGACGAGGGCTATGACGAAGCCTTGCTGTTGGATACCCAGGGCTTTGTCTCTGAAGGCGCCGGTGAAAACGTGTTTGTGGTCAAAGACGGGGTGATCTACACGCCTGATTTGTCGGCTGGCGCCCTCAATGGCATCACCCGCAACACGGTCTTGCACATCGCCAAAGACCTGGGCATTGAAGTGGTACAAAAGCGAATCACTCGCGATGAGATCTACATCTCTGATGAGCTGTTTTTCACGGGAACCGCCGCTGAAGTGACCCCCATTCGCGAGCTCGATCGGGTGGAAATCGGAGCCGGTTCACGCGGCCCCATCACCGAAAAAATCCAGAATGCGTTCTTTGACATCGTCAATGGTCGCAATCCCAAATATGCCAATTGGCTGACCGCCGTTTGATCAAGGGTGACCGGGCATGAGCACCGCCAAAGTTGAATTGAAAGCCAGCGATCTGAATGGCCACGGTGGGGTGTTTTGCCCCAATCCCCAAGCGGGCATGGCCTTGTGGAACAGCCATCCGAAGGTGTTCTTGGATGTGGCCAAAACCGGTTCAGCCAAGTGTCCCTACTGTGGCACCGAGTACGCCCTGAAGGCGGGCGAGCACGTCCACGGTCATCACTGAACTGCACGCTGGCATGAACAGCTTGCTGATCGCCCCTCAGTGGATTGGCGATGCAGTGATGAGCGAGCCTCTGGTTCGAATCTTGGTCGAGCGTGGCGAGCGCGTCAGTGTGGTGGCCTTGCCTTGGGTGGCGCCCATTTACCGTTGCATGTCAGGCGTTGCCGAGGTGATTGAAGCCCCTTTTCGCCATGGCGGTTTGCAATGGCAAGCCCGTCGCGCGTTGGCTCGCACCATGCAGGGGCGTTTTGAGGTGGCTTATGTGTTACCCAACTCTTTCAAAAGTGCATTGCTGCCCTGGTTGGCAGGCATCCCCAAAAGAGTAGGCAGATTGGGTGAAATGCGCTGGGGTTTGCTGACCCAACGCCTGCCTAACCCGCACCAGGCTTCGCGTCCACCCATGGTGCCTTTTTATACCGAGTTGGCCGGCCTGCACAGCGCAGAGACTGCGCCCCGCTTGCAATGGTCAGGCGACAGCGAAGCCTTGTTGCGTACCCATGGCTTGCGCGCTGGCACTTATGGTGTGTTTGCTCCGGGCGCTGAATTTGGCCCCGCCAAGCGTTGGCCAGCGCATCACTATGCCGCCTTGGCCACCCGTCTGAGTCAAAAAGTGGTGTTGTTGGGCTCGACCAAAGAGGCAGATGACGCCGCCGCCATCGAAATGGGTGTGGCCCGCGGATCCACTGAGGTGATGAACCTGATTGGCCAGACCAGCCTCAGTGATGCATTGGGGTTGATTGCCAAGGCCGCCTGGGTGGTCAGCAACGATTCAGGACTGATGCATGTCGCTGCAGCTTTTGGTGTGCCCCAGGTGGCTGTCTTTGGATCTTCCAGTCCCTTGCACACGCCGCCCCTGAACCGATTGGCTCGGGTGGTCTGGCTGAAACAGGATCCCCATGTGCAACCCGCTTTGGATTGCGCCCCATGTTTCCAGCGAACTTGCCCACTGGGGCATCTTCGCTGTCTGAACGAGGTTCAGCCCGAGCGCGTCGCGCGCGCCCTGGACGACGTGCTTAGCGCTGGGTCGCTTGCGGGTCAAGCCTGACGCGCACTGGCATGCGAGAATGAATCGCAACTGCAAGCACAGCAAGGAGCCAGCATGCCCCATCTCGTGATCCTCTACACCGGCAACCTGGAGAGCAAAGTCGACTTTGATCCGCTGTGTCGCGATCTGGCCGATGCCATGCTGGCGCAAAGGGATGAGCAAAACCAAGTGGTCTTTCCGCTGGGGGGTACCCGGGTCTACGCTTATCCGGCCCCCCACTTTGCCGTGGCAGACGGCAAACCACCAGCAGGCCAGTCGATGGGCTTCATTTATTTGAATTTGCGAATGGCCCCCGGTCGCAGTGCAGAGGTCAAAAAAACCGTAGGCGAAGCCTTGATGAATGTATTACATCGACATTTGGATGCAGCCATCGCACGCGACTTGATCGGCGTGACCTTGCAGATCGATGAGAATCCCTCGGCTTACGATGGTCGCATCAGCAGCTTGCATCCGTTTTTCAATACCCAACCTCCACAACGCAAACCCTGATTTTTTGGTGAACACACATGCAAATTCCAGTCAATTCATTCAAACGCGCACTGATCGAAAAACGCACCCAGATCGGCCTGTGGGTCCATTTGGCCAGCTCTTACAGCACCGAGATTTGTGCGGGTGCAGGATTTGACTGGTTGCTGCTCGATTGCGAGCATGCACCCAATGATTTACGCAGCATCCTGACCCAATTGCAGGTGGTGGCAGGCTATCCAGACACCCATCCGGTGGTGCGTGTGCCATGCGGTCATGGCCATGTGGGCACCACGCTGATCAAGCAGTACCTGGATTTGGGTGTTCAAACCTTGCTGGTGCCCATGGTGGACACTCCTGAGCAAGCCCGCGCCGTGGTCGAGGCCACCCGCTATCCACCCCACGGGATACGTGGCATGGGCAGCGCCCGTGCCGCGCGCTGGGGCCGCATTGGCACCTACCCCAAAGAAGCCAACGAACAGATCTGTGTGTTGGTTCAAATTGAAAGCCAACAGGCATTGGACAACATCGAGGCCATTGCAGCCGTCGACGGCGTTGACGGATTGTTCATCGGTCCAGCCGACTTGTCGGCCTCATTGGGTTTGGTCGGTGAACTGGGACACCCCAAAGTGCAAGCGGCCATTGCCGATGCGTTTGCCCGCATCGTCAAAACCGGCAAAGCGGCAGGCTATCTAACCCCTGACGAAGAACTCTCCAAACGAGCCATCCAACAAGGCGTGAGTTTCATGGCCGTTGGCTTGGATGTGAACTTGTTGGCTCGCCACACCAGCGCATTGGCGGCGCGCTTCAAATCGCTCTGAGTGCGAGGCCAAGTTTGAAAATCACCATCGTTGGTGCCGGCGCCATCGGCGGATGGTTGGCCGCAGGCTTATCGCGTGGCTCACAGTCCAGCGTATCCCTGTTGGCTCGAGGCGCCACTTTGCAAGCTTTGCGTGAACATGGTTTGCGCTATTCAGACACCCAGGGCACGCACTCATTCAAAGTACAAGCCAGCGACCGAGCCACCGAGTTGGGTGAGCAAGACTGGGTCGTGTTGGCGCTGAAAGCGCCTGCCTTGCTGGCCATGGCCCCTGGCCTGCAAGACACATTAGGCCCTTTGCTGGGCCCCAGGACACGGGTGTTGACCGCCATGAATGGCGTGCCGTGGTGGTTTTTGCACGGTCTGCAACCCATCGAAGGCATTGACTTGCGTGTCGCCACGCATTTGCGCAGTGTAGACCCGATGGGTCAGTTGGCCCAAACATGGTCACCCGGGCAAATCACGGGCTGTGTGGTGCATGCCAGTTGCCACACCACCGAGCCAGGACATGTCCACCATCATTTTGGCAATGGCTTGATATTGGGCGATGCCAGTGGTGGTGCTGGCCCTCAGACACTTGAATTGGTCCGCTTGTTGGGCCAGGCTGGTTTTGCTGCCCAAGCGTCGCAGCGCATCCAACAAGATGTCTGGTACAAGCTTTGGGGCAACATGACCATGAACCCCTTGAGCGCCATCACTGGCACCACGACCGACCTGATCTTGAATGACCCACTGGTTCGCTCATTTGTGTCACGCGTCATGCTCGAGGCTCGTGAAATCGGCAATCGCTTGGGATTGCCCATCGAGCAGGCGCCTGAAGATCGCCATGCCGTCACAGCCAAATTGGGGGCCTTTAAAACCTCGATGCTGCAAGATGTCGAGGCGCGGCGCGAGGTCGAATTGGACGCATTGGTCACTGCGGTCCAAGAACTTGGTCAATTGACTGGCGTGGCCACCCCCGACACAGATGCCTTGTTGGGCTTGGCCCGATTGCGTTTACAGGCCCTGGGCCTTTATCAAAGGAGCACTCTATGAGTCAAGCCAAGGCATTGTCTCTGACTGGTTTTCTCACGCTGCTATTGATTGGCCTGATGATGGGCTCGAATCACGTGGCCGCACGCATCGCATTTGGAAGCGGCCTGGATGTGGCTACAGCGGTGCTGATGCGCAGTGGCGTGACGGCCTTTGTGGTGGCGCTGCTGATATGGGGCGCAGGCGTGCGTTTGGTTCACTTGAGCGCGCGACAGCGCAAGATGCTGTTGATGACCGGCTGCTTGATCGGCCTACAAAGCCAATGCATTTACTCATCGGTCGCACGTTTGCCTGTGGCTTTGGCCTTGCTGGCTTTCAACACTTACCCATTGTTCACCGCGATGTGGGACCGCATTTTGTACAAACACGCCCCCTCACGCGCGATGGCTGTGGCCATGCCTTTGATCCTATTGGGTCTGGGATTGGCCTTGGATGTGCTGGGCGCGGCGTCAGGCTTGGGCGCCAGCACACAATGGGCTCAAATGGGTGTGGGCGTGGCCTTTGCTCTGGCCGCAGCCGCATCGTTTGGTCTGGCCCTGATCTTGACACAACATGAAACCCAAGGGCTTGATGGTCGTTGGCGCACGCTGATCAACATGTGCGCGGCATTTGTGATTGCGCTGGTGGTGGTCGCCATTCAGGGCGAACCACATTGGCCTGGCAGCACGGTCGGTTGGGTGGGTTTGGGTGCCCTGTGCGCGCTGTATGGCACTGCTTTCACCATCATGTTCATGGTGCTGCCCCGATTGGGTGCGGCGCAATATTCAGCCATCATGAATGTCGAGCCCATCTTCGCTTTGTTGTTGGCTTGGTGGGTCTTGGACCAATCGATCGCTTGGTCGCAAATCGTGGGGGCGGTGCTGGTGGTGGGCACCGTCATTTGGCTGGGTTTGCGCAAGCCCAGTTGATCCGCTTCAGATCATGGCCTCGATATCTGGGGCGATGCGTTTGGGTTCATCATTGGGCGCATAACGACGCATCACCTGACCCTGGCGGTTGATCAAAAATTTGGTGAAATTCCATTTGATGGATTTGCTGCCCAACAAACCCGGCGCTTGTGTTTTGAGCCATTCAAACACTGGGTGGGTATTTTTACCGTTGACCTCGATTTTTTCGGTCAAAGTGAAAGTGACCCCATGGTTTTTTTGGCAATAAGCCTGAATTCTCTCGGCTGACTCGGGGTCTTGACCGCCAAATTGATTGCAAGGACTGCCAATCACCACCAAGCCACGCTGACCATATTGCTCATGCAAGGCCTGCAAACCTGAGAGCTGAGGCGTGAAGCCACATGCGCTGGCTGTGTTGACCCACAGCACCAATTGCCCTTGCAGGTCTTGCACCTTCAAAAGTTGGCCATCAATCGTTGATATGGACAGGTCAGGTAAAGCCATGCATGAAGTGGGTCAATGGACCAAATGGTGAATCCAGTTTAAGTCAAAAAATTTTCAAGCAAATTGTGATGCATCAACATCAAAGCAGACTGGCATCGCGCTTGGCTTGCACATGTTTGCGCCACCAACGCCATCCAATCACCAAAGACACCAGCAACAAAATGCCCAAAATGCCATGTTGAAATTGTCGCAGCACGCCAAACATCCAGTCCCAGTTCTGGGCACCAAAGTATCCCAAGTAAACCCAAATGGGCACGCTGATGGAGGCGGCAAAACCATCCATCAACAACCAAGTCAGAAAGGACACCCGATGGCTCATGCCGGCACTGAAAAACACGGGCGTTCTCAATCCAGGCAAAAAGCGAGCGACAAACATGACCCACTTGCCATATTTGTGGAATGCCCCTTGGGCTTTTTCAAAGCGCTCTGGGGTGAGGACGCTGTGGAAAAGAGGCAATTTGACGATGCGCGGGCCAAACAGCCGCCCCAAAATGAACATCGTGCCATCGCCGATCAACACGCCAGCCATGCCCACTGCAAACATGGTGTGCACATCGGCATGTCCCAAGCCCGCAATGACGCCACCCGTGACCAGGGTGATGTCCTCTGGCACAGGAATGCCAAAGCCACAAACCAAAAGCATCACGAACACGGCCATGTAGCCGTATTCGGTGAAGATGGGCATTAAAAACTGAAAAAAGTCCATGGCTTCAAAAGGGTGAGTCAGTGTAAACGATTTGTAAACCGATCTGACCAATTTTCCTTGGCCCGATCGGATTTGCCCTGAAACCTGGGCCTCTTTGGTGGCACACTTGGTGGAAACACCCACACCTGCTGGTCTTTTGAGCCTCCCATGCCCCGCCCCCTGTACGCCCTGATTGACCTGGATGCCTTGCGACAGAATTTGTCGGTGTTGCGTTCGCATGCCCCCCACTCTAAGTTGTTTGCTGTGGTCAAAGCCAATGCCTATGGCCATGGACTGGATCGAGTGATCGATGCCGTGCGCGGGGCGGACGGCTTGGCCTTACTGGATTTGAATGAGGCCGATCGGGTACGAGCTGCGGGTTGGCGCGGTCCGGTCTTGCTGCTTGAAGGGGTGTTTGAGCCACGTGACCTTGAACTGTGCTCGCGCTTGAACCTTTGGCACACGGTCCACCACGACCTGCAAATCGACGCACTGAGCCAACACAAAACGCAAGCGCCGCATCGTGTTTTTCTCAAACTGAACTCGGGCATGAACCGATTGGGTTTTGCTCCCCATCGTTACCGTTCGGCCTG
>CAWUNN010000021.1:0-12109 GCA_963923185.1 uncultured Limnohabitans sp.
CGGTGGGCGATTCTTCATTGTTGACCGTGTATTCAGCTTACTCGCATGTCAAGACCAACCAGCCCGATGCGGTGACCGGTTCGACTTTGTTGCAGCAAACCAATCTGGGCCGCAATTACTACCTGAACAACAATCCGCTCAGCCAAGGCTATTACAAGTACAACCTGCAGGACAAAGAAACCGATTTTGAGTACCTGAAGCTGCAGACCCAGTGGGGCGATGGTTGGAGCACCGACAATTCTTTCTACACCTACCGCTATTGGAACAAGACCACGGCAGGTGCTGCACCGGGCGCGTACAACGGCACTTCGGACGCTTCTTACAGTGTCAAAAATCTCAATTCGGTCTCAGCTGCCATCGTGCCCGCTGGCGATGTGCCGGGTTACTACAAACTCAATGGTTACCGAGTTTGGGGTGACAACTTCAAAGCCATTAAAAAGTTGGGCGAAGACACACTGCGTGTCGGTGTTTGGTATGAAATGAACCAAACCAATCGCCACAACCTGGAGGCCGACTTGACCACTGGCAGCATCTTGCCTGGTGTCACATCCAATGCCTCTGGCTTGGTCCAGCCCGGCGTGGTCACCAGCTCTAACTTTGCCGAACAATGGAGTCAGTACCACTCGACCCAGCCGTATGTCGAATACGAGTGGGTCGCTGCGCCAGGCCTGAAAGTCACGCCCGGTTTGAAGTACATGAGCGTGTCTGACAGCGTGTTTTCGTTGATGAACCAAAAGTCACAACTGAACCAGACTTACACCTACAAGACCCACACCACATTGCCCTTCTTGACGGCCAACCAGCGCATCGACGCGAACAACTCGGCCTATGTGCAATGGGCCAAGGGTGTTCAGGTGCCGGTGGATGTCTACTTGTCTGGCCTGAACTCGACCATCAACGGCACTCAGCCCGCACCCCAGTACACCACCAATTACCAAGTGGGTTGGATCAACAAAACAGACCAATGGGTGTTTGACGCTGATCTGTACTACATCGATGTCAACAATTTGTACATCAATACGGGCGCAACTGCTCAAAACCCCATCTACATCAACGCTGGTGGAGCCATCTACAGCGGCTTTGAGGGCCAAGCCACTTACGCCATCAATAAACAATGGTCGGTCTATGCCAATTTGACCAAAAACCGGGCCGACTTCAAATCAGGCAATGCCAGCATCACCAATGCCAGTATGGGGCAAGTCCCCAATGCTCCGCACATCACCGATGCGGTGGGTGTGATGTACTCTGACGGTGTTTGGTCATCCAGCTTGCTTTACAAAAATGTGGGTCCGATGCTCTCCAGTGTCAGCGGGGTGGGCAACTTGCCCTCTTATGACAACCTGGATTGGAATTTGTCCTACACCGTCAAGGACATGAGCCGCATGAGCATGAACGCTTTGCGCATCCAATTCAGCGCCTTCAACTTGCTGAACAAGCAAGCCATGATTTATGCATCAGGCGCCGCCAGCAATTCAACCACTTACCAGTGGCAAGCTCCGCGCAGTTACATGTTGACCTTGAAAGCTGAGCTCTGATCCATGGAAAAAATCATCGACTTGGCCAACAACTCTGGCGGCACTTTGTATCTGATGGCAGTTTTGCTGTTGGTGGCCTTGGTGGTGATCATTGAGCGGGGTTGGTATCTGCTGAATTTGCAACGCTTTGGCAGCCAGATCATTGAACGATTGAAAGATTCGGCGGTATTGAAATCGGACGCCTTGATGCAACTCTTTGGCAGTCAACCCTCGATGCCGCACGCCAGGTTGTATGACTCTTGTCAGATCTTTGATCGGGCCCATCCCACAGAAAAAATAGAAGGCTTTCTCGAAGAGTCGTTCATGCACGAAGTGCCGCGCTTGGATCGCTCTTTGTGGGTCTTGGACACCATCATCACTTTGGCACCGTTGCTGGGTTTGTTTGGCACGATTGTGGGCATGTTCCAGGCTTTCTCAGTCCTGGGCGATGTCCAGAACAACCAAACCGCGATCACAGGCGGCATTGCCGAAGCGCTGATTGCCACCGCCTGTGGTTTGTTCATCGCGATGCTGGGCTTGATGTTTTTCAATTGGCTGAACTCGCGATTGCGCATTGTGATTCATCAATTAGAGACATTGAAAATCATGTTGGTCAATCGACATGATCAAGGCCTGGGCGTGATCTGAGTCCAAAGGCATTCATGCGTTATTTCGAAATCAAAAAGGCCCGCATTGAGATCATTCCGATGATCGACATCATGCTGTTTTTGCTGGTGTTTTTTGCCATGCTGACCTTGCGCATGATCCCGACCACGGGCCATGTGTCGCAGTTGCCCAGCAGCAACACGGCCGAGCCCCTGCAGCGCACCAAAATCAGGATTGAAGTCAATGAGCAGGGGCAGTCTTTCATTGAGGGCCGACCCATGGATGCCGCACAAATCGCGGGATACATTCGCCAGCATGATCCGGTCAATGCCAACATCCTCATCGTCGGCGCCGATCGGGTCAATTTGCAGCAATTGATGAGCACCATCGATGCCATCAAAAAAGGTGGTGGAGCACGCATCAGCTTGGCTGCCCGCCCCGTTTGAGTGAGTTTGTCATGAGATCGATGGCCATCAGCCCGTCAGATCAGACGCCTGGGTCAAGATGGGTCTGGGCCTTTGCTTTGGCTTGCTGCATCGAAGCACTGGCCTTGTTCGCATTGAGTCAATGGATCCATGCCGAGCCACCCGTCTCTGAGGCTGGGCACGAGATCGAATTGTCAATTGAAAAGCCAGAACCGGCACCACCGGTGGTGGCGGTGCCCAAGCCGGTGCCATTGCCTCAACCCAAGGCATTGCCGCCCGTGCACACGCCCCCACTGCCGACTCAAGTCGCCACCACCGAGCGCACCGAGATGGCGGCAGAGCCTCCTGCGAAACCGGTGCCGACTCCGGTACGAGACCCAATCACACCCGTGGTGACACCCCCGGTGGCGCCGAACAAGGCGCCAGATCATTCAGAGTACATGGCCAAAGTGCGTGCTGCTGTTCAGCAGGCCTTTGTGTATCCGGCTGCGGCCAGCTCTTTGGGCTTGCATGGCCGCGTCAAGGTGAAGTTCAAGTTGAACCAAAAAACACCGACCCAGGCTCAGGTGCTCATCACCAGCGGTGTCTCCATGATCGATCGTGCAGCCATGGCCTCGGTCATGAATGCCAGATACCCCGAGCCCACGGCAGAGATCAATTTGTCACAGATGGAGTTCGAAATCTGGATTGAGTATCGACCTTCTTGAAGCAGACGGATCTGAGCATGATTTTTTTGACCAAACTTCTCAGTCCTTGGCGACATAGAAAATGGGCTGTGCGGCCATGGTTGGGGGTGGTGCTTGGCATGGCTGCCATGGGCGCACTTTGGGCCGCGCCATCCCTGCATGTTTACACCGTATTGGGCCCTGATCAGCGCGCCGTGTTGCGCAGCATATCCACCGATTCGACCTGTCCCACGGCCCATTGGAACAACGCGGGTGTGACCCGGTTGCAAGTGCGCAGCAGCCCAGCCAAACGGCCACCCCGTCCAGATCAGGCGCAGGCCGAACGCACCGATACCGATTGGCCTGTGTGGGTGTGTGAAGCACCCTGGCCAGATGGTGCAAGCACCGTGCAAGTGCAAGGTCAGGTTTTGAAGGGGCCGCAGCCGGCTTATCGCAAAATTTTGATCTTAGGTGATACAGGATGCCGCCTAAAGTCCAGCGAAAAAGCCTATCAAGATTGCAATGACCCCAAGGCGTGGCCATTTCCCACACTGATGCAAAAGGCCGTTGCGCTGCAGCCCGATTTGGTCATCCACATGGGCGATATCCATTACCGTGAGAGCCCCTGTCCAAGCCACCAAGCCGGTTGTGCTGGTTCGGTGTGGGGCTATGGGTGGACGGCTTGGGAGGCAGATTTTTTTGAACCAGCCAAGCCTTTGTTGCAAGTGCCTTGGGTCGGGGTCAGGGGCAATCACGAGTCATGCGCCAGGGCGGGTCAAGGCTGGATGCGCTTCATGGATCCACTTCCTTTTGAAGAACGGCGCAGTTGTGACGACCCCCGTCATGACGTTTATGCCGACTTCACTGCGCCATACAGTGTGTCCTTGAATGAACGCACTCGGGTGTGGGTCTTTGACTCTTCCAAGGCCAGTGGCAAAGTCCCGCCAGTAGGGGACGCTGTCGCAGCCACTCATTTGGCCCAACTGGCTGCATTGCAACAGGCCCCAGTGGACACCTTCAATGTTTTTGCCAGCCACCACCCTTACAACGCCTGGGTCAACGGGCCTCAAGGCCGCGTCCGCGATGCGGGCACGGCGGGCTTGAAATCGGTGTTGCGCAGCGCTTTTGGCACTGCCCTGCTGCCCCCCCAGTTTCAATTGACCATCCATGGCCATGTGCACATGTTTGAAGCACTGGTGGCAGAGCCTGGACATGCATCCACACTGATTTTGGGCAATTCAGGCTCGATGATGGAGGCCATGCCGGCGCAACAAGGGGGTGACCCCTTGAAGCTGGCCAACGGGAGTTGGGTCAAACAATTGATCAGCCAGCCCGGCTATGGTTTTGCCTTGCTCGAACACGAGACCCAAAGTTCATCGACCGAATGGCTTTTGACCGAGTACGACACCCAGGCCCAAGCACTGGCCCGATGCAAACTGAGCCCTGAAGGGGCATCTTGCCAAATCATTCAAAGCACCGTGAATCCTGCCCACGAATGATCAGTGATCTGTGCCTGAGTTAGCCCCCTGGCAGACCCCTCTTCAGCTGCCTGAGCCCCAATTGAAGATCAATTCATTTTTAGGTTTGGCTTTGGTGGGCGGATCGGTTTCAGTGGCGTTAAAGGCATAGGCCGTTGCCAAAAAGATCGCCAAAACCGCACCCAGCAAGCCGAACAAAAGTGACAAATTACGTGATTTCATGATGATTTTGAATGAATGAAACAAAGGATTCGAACCACCCATATTGGACCTAAGAATCGTGATCATTTCGTGTCGAACGCACTGCCAATTGGTTCTATAACCAAGGTCCAACTGGTCATTGAAGTGGATTCTTCTCATCAATCGACCAGCCATCTAGAACCTAAGTTAAATTGAAGCTGGATTTCCTCGCCGATAACATGGTTTAATCAATAAAAAAATGAAAAACTCTATTTTCATCATTGATGATCACCCGGTTTATCGCGATGCTTTGGGCGAAAAGCTCAGCCAAGCCTTTGCCTCAGAAGAAATCGAGGTGGCCTTGGCGAGTTCGGCACACGAGGGCATTGAGCGCATTGAGCAATCTGATCGTCCCTGGGTGGTGTTGCTGGACATTTTGATGCCTGGTCTGAGCGGCTTGGCGGGCATCAAGGTCTTCAAGGATTTGCCTCGGGTCCAACATGTGGTGGCCATTTCGGGCTTGGACGAAAATGTCTGGGAGCCCAAGACGGTGGCGGCTGGAGCCACCTTTTTCTTGTCTAAAAATGGCACTGCCAACTACATGGTTCATAAGCTGGCGCCCTTGCTGACGGCACAGGACAAGGTCATGATCACCAAAAGCATGACCGATGCACAAGAGTTCAGATTGACGCGACGCCAAATGGAGGTGTTGAATTTGATCTCTCAAGGTCATCCGAACAAAATCATTGCTGACTACATGGACATCAGTGAGCAAACTGTCAAGATCCACATCAACCAGATCTTCAAAGAGTTGCGGGTGTTCAATCGCACTCAAGCGGTGTTGAAAGCACAAAGGCATCAGCTGCTGTGACCTCAAGGCTGAAGTGAGTGGCCCCCATTCAGGAGATGTCTTGAGCTCACCTCAACTTGACTCCACCATGTCACAGGGCGTTTTGCCACCTCCCATGGATGCACAGACGCAACTGCTCAGCGAAAAGGCTTCTCACATCGCCAAAGCCGCCCGGGCGGCGACCGTGGCCAATGTGTTGGCTCCTTTGCTTTGCATTCCCATGTTTGCCGAAGAAGTCCCTGAATTGCAATTTCGCATCTGGATGGCATACATGATGATCGCAGTGTGTCTGCGTACGCGGATCATTTATCGGCTCAACAGTGAAGCCCGCCAAATCAAGCATCCCCAAAAAGATTTGAAGTCATTGACTCAGGCCATCGGCATGGTGGGTTTGGGCTGGGGTTTGGGTTGGGTGTTGATGGCGCCCTACCTCAGCTTGGTCAACCAGATGATTTATGTCTACATGACCACCGCCGCCATGATCGCAGGCATGTTTGCTTACAGTGTCAACTCCATCACGTTTCAAGCCTTTACTTTGCCCATCATGATGCCCTCTTTGGTGGTGGCATGGGGGCCTTCCAGTCTGATTCGATGGCCTTTTGCGGTGGGCTTGATGACCTTGTACCTGGTGGTGCTGGGCATCGCCAAAAGCTTTGCCAAAGTGTTTGAAGACTCGGTGCGGTTGCGCTTCAGAAACGAAGACCTGTATCGCGAATTGGAACAAGAACGAGATCAATCGGTGTCGGCCAATGTGGCCAAATCAAAATTCATCGCCACGGCCAGCCACGATTTGCGCCAACCCCTGCATGCCGTGAATGTGTATTTGGAGTTGCTCGATCCAGAGCATTTGCCTGCGGCAGAAAAAAAATCGATGCAAAAAATCAAAAGCAGTGTCGAGACCTTGAATGGCATGTTCGACGCTTTGCTCAATTTCAGCCGACTCGATGCCGGCGCCACCCAAGTCGTCGAGCAACCCTTTGCCCTGGATCAATTGATCACGACGCTGCGCGATGTGCACGCTTCGAAAGCGGTCGAAAAGGGACTGGCCTTGCACATTCATGGACCCAACGTGGTGGTCAAAGGTGATCGGTTGCTGCTGCAGCAAATCATTGGCAATTTGTTGGCCAACGCCATTCAATACACCGAAAAAGGGCAAGTGGAGGTGGAGTTTTTCAACGATGACCAGCATCTGAGCGTCCGAGTCAAAGACACTGGATGTGGCATTGCTGTGAGCGATCAGCACACCATCTTTGAACAGTTTTACAGGGCCAATCAAACTCGCAACATGCACGATGGACTGGGCTTGGGACTCTCTATTGTCAAGCGACTGTGCGGCCTGTTGGGGGCCAGTGTCTCGGTGGTTTCAGAGCCCGGCCATGGATCGGTATTCAGTGTCCAAACCCGTTTCAAGATGGCTGACCAGGCCTTAGACATTCAGACCTTGGGCGCTGAACCTCAGCAAGCTTGGGCGACTCATGGCTTGACGGGCAAGCACATCATTTTGCTAGAAGACAATCCCATTGTTTTAGAGGCTTACAGGCAAACGCTGGCCAGCAAAGGCGCCCATGTCCATGTGCTGTCCGAAGATGAATCAGAGATGGAGCAACAGCTTGAAACCTTGGAGCACATCGATTGCATCCTGAGTGACTTTCGATTGCGCCATGCCACCGGTGATGTGGTGATTCAAAGGCTCAGGGAAAATTACAACAGCGACATTCCTGCGGTCATCGTGACGGCAGACACTGACCCTGCGCGAATTCAATATCTGGCCCAGTTGGACATCAAGGTCTTGCACAAACCCGTCAGCTTTCAAGAAATCACCCAGTCCATCGAGTCTTTGTGGCCGCAGCCCTGAGGCAGCCAGAGACCCATTCAGCGGCAATCTGCGGGTGCGTATTGGGCCTTGAGTCGGGCGCCCGAGGGAATGGTGATGTTGGCTGGGGCGGTGCTGTTTTGTGACATGCACTTCCACAGCAAATTACCTTGATTGGGGGGTGTGAAAACCGTGGTGCCACTGGGCAACGCCACCGGTGCGGTCAAGGTGCCGGCATATGGCACCAACAACACCAAGCCGTTGCCGGCCGCCGCCGTGGTTTGCATGCTGATCACCCCGGTGCTGGGGTCGATGCTCAGGCTGGCCACATTGGCGGTGGCCGTGGGTGCGATAAAGGCTTGGGCATAGCCATCGGTTGAAGCGTTGGGGTTGCCTGCTGTCAGGTTTTCAAGCACCAGATTTTTGGCGTTGTCAGCCAGCATCAAACCCTCAGAGACTCGGGCGCGGACCAAGTTGTCTTGGTACGCAGGCACGGCAAACGAGGCCAGCAGCCCCACGATGGCGATCACCACCATCAGCTCGATCAAAGTGAAACCGCGTTGCAAAAAAGACATGGCCAGCTCCTGTAGAAGCTGGCCATGCTATCGATAAAAACGCTGGTAAAAGCTTTGACGGTGTGCGTGGTGCACAGTCAATGTGCACCCTCAGAGCGACGGCTGAGGTATTTGCCCAGCAGCACCACCAAGATCGCGCCCAATGCCGCAGCGCCTTGGTGCAGGGCTGGGTATTGCGCCACCACCTCGTGCAGCACGGTGTCGCTGACGATGGTCTCGCCGCCCACCCAACCGATCAGGCCTGCGCCCACGGTCACAATGACCGGGAAACGCTCCATCAGTTTGATCATCAAGGTGCTGCCAAAGATCACCAGCGGGATGCTGATGGCCAGACCCAGAATCAGCAACAACATCGAACCTTTGGCGGCTGCAGCCACGGCGATCACGTTGTCCAGGCTCATCACCAAGTCGGCAATCAAAATGGTGCGAATGGCCGCCATCAGGCTGCTTTGCTTGCCCTCGGCTTGTTCGTCATCGTCACCTTCGGCCAACAATTGCACACCGATCCACAGCAACAAGGCGCCGCCGATGATTTGCAAATATGACAGTTCAAGCAACTTGGCTGCCACCACTGTCAATGCAATGCGCAGCACCACCGCCGCCCCTGAGCCAAACAACACGGCCTTGCGCTGTTGATGGGCGGGTAACGAGCGGGCCGCCAAAGCGATCACCACGGCGTTGTCGCCCGACAGCAAGATGTTGATCCAGACGATCTTGAGCAGACCGATCCAAAAGTCAGCGGTGTTGAGAAACTCCATGTGTCAACCTCTTAGAGCATGGCTTTGAGCAATTTGGCCATCTCGGAAGGGTTTTTGGTGACCTTGAAGCCACACTCTTCCATGATGGCCAGCTTGGCATCGGCCGTGTCTGCGCCACCCGAGATCAGGGCGCCCGCATGGCCCATGCGCTTGCCTGGGGGGGCAGTCACACCCGCGATGAAGCCCACCACGGGCTTTTTCATATGGGCTTTGCACCAGCGGGCGGCTTCGGCCTCGTCGGGACCGCCGATTTCGCCAATCATGATCACGGCATCGGTGTCTGGGTCTTCATTGAAGGCGCGCATCACATCGATGTGCTTCAAGCCATTGATGGGGTCGCCACCAATGCCCACGGCGCTGGATTGACCCAAACCGATTTCGGTCAACTGGGCCACAGCCTCATAGGTCAGCGTGCCAGAGCGCGACACCACGCCGATGCGGCCTTTGCGATGGATGTGACCGGGCATGATGCCGATTTTGATTTCATCTGGCGTGATCAAGCCAGGACAATTGGGGCCCAACAACAGGGTCTTTTTGCCACCGGCGGCCTCTTTGGCCTTCATCTTGTTGCGCACTTCCAGCATGTCGCGAACGGGGATGCCCTCGGTGATGCAAATGGCCAAATCCAAGTCGGCGTCAATGGCCTCCCAAATGGCCGCAGCGGCACCGGCGGGCGGCACATAAATCACCGAGACGGTGGCGCCAGTTTGATGTGCGGCCTCTTTGACCGAAGCGTAGATGGGGATGTCAAAAATTTTCTCACCCGCTTTTTTGGGGTTCACGCCGGCGACAAAACAGTTTTTGCCGTTGGCGTATTCTTGACATTTCTCGGTATGGAACTGCCCGGTCTTGCCCGTGATGCCCTGGGTGATGACTTTGGTGTTCTTGTTGATGAAGATCGACATGTTGAAGGTCCTTGCGTGACCCGGCGCGCGCCGGGTCCAGTCATTTATTGAACGGTGGCCACCACTTTTTGGGCCGCTTCGGCCATGCTGTCGGCGCTGATGATGGGCAAACCCGAGTCGGCCAGCATCTTCTTGCCCAGCTCTTCGTTGGTGCCCTTCATGCGCACCACCAAAGGCACGCTCAGGTTGACTGCTTTACAAGCAGAAATCACACCCGTGGCGATGGTGTCGCAACGCATGATGCCGCCAAAGATGTTGACCAAAATCGCTTTGACTTTGGGATTTTTCAACATGATCTTGAAGGCTTCGGTCACTTTTTCAGGGGTGGCGCCGCCGCCCACGTCCAAGAAGTTGGCCGGCTCGGCGCCAAACAACTTGATGGTGTCCATGGTGGCCATGGCCAAGCCAGCACCGTTGACCAAACAGCCGATGTTGCCATCCAGACTGATGTAGGCCAAATCGAATTTAGAGGCTTCGACTTCAGCGGGGTCCTCTTCATCCAGATCGCGGTAGGCCACGATTTCGGGGTGACGGAACAAGGCGTTGCTGTCAAAGTTGAACTTGGCGTCCAAGGCCATGATGTTGCCCTTGCTGTCGCAATTCAAGGGGTTGATCTCGACCAATGAAGCATCGGTGTCCATGTAGCATTGGTAGAGCTTTTGGAACACATCGGCCGCTTGCTCGGCCGAATGACCGCTCAGCCCCACCGCATTGGCGATTTTCAGGGCTTGCGCTTGACCCAAGCCGGCCAGCGGATCGACCAGTTCGGTGACGATCTTTTCAGGTGTTCGGTGGGCCACTTCTTCGATGTCCATGCCGCCTTCGCTGGAGGCAATGAACGCGATCTTTTGGCTGGCGCGGTCGGTCACCACCGACACATAGTATTCTTTTTGGATGTCGGCGCCGTCTTCAATGTACAGGCGACGCACCTTTTGACCTTCGGGACCGGTTTGGTGCGTTTTGAGTTGCATGCCCAAAATCTGACCGGCCAGATCCTTGACTTGGTCAATGGTCTTGGCCACTTTGACGCCGCCGCCTTTGCCCCGGCCGCCTGCATGAATCTGGGCTTTGACGACCCACACAGGCCCTCCCAGTTTTTGCGCGGCTTCAACCGCTTCTTGCACTGTGAATGCCGGGATGCCCCGAGGCACGGGAACTCCGAATTGACGCAAGATCTCCTTGCCTTGGTACTCGTGAATCTTCATGAGGTCTCTCTTTGCACGGGTGGAAACACTGAAGTGCGCGCACAAACGACCATGCCGCTTGGGCAACGCACCGCCGTGAAATGTATCATGTTGCGTTGCACCAACCTGATTTTTAACTGACAAATCATGCCCACCGTGTTCATAGATGGCGAAGCCGGCACCACCGGATTGCAAATTCGCGAGCGTTTGGCTCAAATGCCCCAGGTGACGGTGGTCAGCATCGATCCGGCTTTGCGCAAGGACCCCGAGGCCAAACGCGACATCATGTCGCGCAGCGATTTGGTGATTTTGTGTTTGCACGACGATGCGGCCCGTGAATCGGTGGCCATGATCGATGCCTTATCAGGCCCCCAACCGCGCATCATCGATGCCTCTACGGCCCATCGCATCAGCCCTGACTGGGTGTTTGGTTTTCCTGAGTTGTGCCCCGGCCAAGCCATTGCCGTGCGCCAGGCCCAGCGGGTGGCCAACCCCGGTTGCTACGCCACTGGGGCCATTGCGATTTTGCGTCCCTTGGTCGATGCCGGTTTGATACCTGTTGATTTTCCGGTATCTTTGCCGTCAGTAAGTGGTTACTCTGGTGGTGGCAAGTCCATGATAGAGGCCTATGAAGCGGGCACCGCGCCACTTTTTGAAGCCTATGCACTGGGCTTGCAGCACAAGCACGTCCCCGAAATCATGAAGTACAGCGGTTTGCTGCGCCGTCCCTTGTTTGTGCCGGGTGTGGGCAATTTTCGCCAAGGCATGTTGGTGCAGTTGCCCTTGCATCTGGATGAGTTGCCTGGCCGGCCCCAAGCCGCCGACCTCGAGGCCGCTTTGCGCGATCATTATGCGGCGACCGAGGGCAGCTGCGTGCAGGTCTGTGCGGCCACCCAAGACGGCAAACTCAGTGCCACCGCCTTGAACGACACCAACATGCTAGAGATCAGGGTCTATGCCAACGAAGCCCAACGCCAAGCTTTGGTGGTGGCTCGGTTGGACAATCTGGGCAAAGGGGCCAGCGGCGCGGCGGTGCAAAACTTGCGCCTGATGCTGGGCCTTTGATCAATCGGGGTCTGTGGCCCGCGTGATTCGACGAACCACCTCGGCGGCAAAGCCCCTGGACACTGTCTCTTATACACATCTCCGAGCCCAC
>CAWUNN010000022.1:0-12060 GCA_963923185.1 uncultured Limnohabitans sp.
CGTGAAGCCAGATCGCAACATCAATTCGCTGACCCGCGTCTTGAGTTCTTCGTCTTCCAGGGGGGTGAACTTGTTGAACAAGGGCATGATGAAATGCGGTGCGATCCACATGACCAACAATTGGTAAGCCACCAGAGCCAACCAGGCCCAACACCACCAATTTTGACCACCGACAGCCATCAACTTCAAAACCACCCACAAAATCGGCACACCCAAAACCAAACCAAGTGCCACACCTTTGAGCAAATCAGACACCCAAAGCGCAGGGGTGATGCGATTGAAACCAAAGCGTTGTTCGATGCCAAAGGTTTGGAGCAAGCTCAAAGGCAGGTGCAATAGGCCGCCGATGAACACGAAAGAGATCACCAAGACCAATTGCTGCGTGATGCCAGGTTCAAGCCAGCTCAGCAACCATTGATTGAGGGCATTCAGACCCCCAAGCAAGGTCCAGCCCAGCAAGACAAAGGCATCCAATGCGATGTCCCAAACACTCAGTTTGAGTTTGGCCAACGAATACTGAGCAGCTTTTTGGTGCTCAGCCAACTCGATACGGCCAGCAAATGCATCGGGCACGGCTTGAGCGTGACGATGAATGTGGCGCATCTGTCGGCTGTCCAGCCACCAGCGAGTCAGTGTGTGCAACACCAACAGAATGATGAAAACCCAGGTGGCCGACCAAGTCAAAGTTTCTGTCGTTTGCATGGAGGTGAGTTTAGGGCATAGTCACCTTGTTTGGAGCCCATCATCAGCGACAATTCGAACCATGAGCGTCATTCCTGATCCCAATGCGGCCGTTGCCGCGCCTCTGGCCAAATCAGACTTGAATCTGGTTTGGATCGATTGCGAAATGTCTGGCCTGGATCCAGAGAAAGAGCGTTTGCTTGAAATTGCCGTCATCGTCACGGGGCCTGACCTCGAACCACGCATCGAAGGCCCGGTGCTGGTCATTCACCAAAGCGATGCCGTACTCAACGCCATGGACGCGTGGAACAAGGGCACCCATGGCAAAAGCGGCTTGATCGACAAAGTGAAAGCCTCAGACATGACCGAAGCGCAAGCTGAGCAAGTCATCATCGATTTCATCAAGCCCTATGTCTCCAAAGGTGTTGCGCCTTTGTGTGGCAACACCATCAGCCAAGACCGGCGCTTTTTGGTCAAATACATGCCCAAACTGGAATCTTGGCTGCATTACCGCAATCTTGATGTCAGCACCCTCAAAGAGTTGGCACGACGCTGGCGGCCTGATGTATTCAATGCTTTCAAAAAGCGCCAAGCCCACACGGCATTGGCCGATGTGCATGAATCCATTGACGAGCTCATCCATTACCGCAAGCATTTTTTGGCGCCAGACCCATCACTGCCTGATTGAACCATGGCCCGACTACCCAGGCTGACGGTGCCCAACTATCCACATCATGTGATTCAAAGAGGCACCAACCAACAACGCATCGTGATCGATGACCTCGATCGCCAGCGCTTGTTGGATCTTTGGCAAGAATATGCTCAACGCTTTCAGGTGGCCATCCATGCCTATGTCATCATGGACAACCACTTTCATTTGCTGGCCACCCCCGAAACCGACAAAGGCTTGCCACAAATGATGCAAGCCGTGGGGCGCTCTTATGTGCGTCATTTCAACCTGCGTCACCACAGGGTGGGGGCACTATGGGAAGGCCGCTATCGCAGCAATCTCATTGAAAGTGAGCACTATCTTTTAACTTGTATGGCCTACATTGATCTGAACCCTGTTCGAGCCGGCATGGTGGCGCAGCCGGCTGATTTCAGATGGTCCAGCCACCGGCACCACTTGGGTTTGGCCAGCGACAAATTGGTGAAGCAACATGCCCTTTATTGGGCATTGGGCAACACGCCATTTGACCGAGAAGCCGCTTATGCCCGTCTGATTCAATCGGGTATGGATCGCAAGACCACCGACCAGCTGACGGTTTCCGCCATGAAGGGGTGGGCTTTGGGGTCCGAAAAATTCATTAAAAACATACAGCTTTTTACGCCCAGAAGGCCTCAGCCTGGCAGGCCTGGACGTCCATTGGGCCCTTCTAAGTCCTGATCTGTCCCCAATTATTTCATCGTTGCTAAAAAGATACAATTAATTGGGGTCAGACCCCAATTAATTTTTTGGCATTTTTGTTGCATTGCACTTATCATCACAACCCCCGTAGATACCCTTAGGAGTGCGCCATGACCACGGCAGCAGAAAAACAATGGTTGGCTGAAACAGGCCTGTATGACCCGGCCAACGAACACGATGCGTGTGGTGTCGGCTTTGTGGCGCACATCAAAGGGCAAAAGAGTCACGCCATCGTGACCCAAGCGCTGAAAATTCTTGAGAACCTGGACCATCGCGGTGCGGTGGGGGCAGACAAACTGATGGGTGACGGGGCGGGCATTTTGATTCAACTGCCTGATGCTTTGTACCGTGAAGAGATGGCCAAGCAAGGCATTGCATTGCCACCTCAGGGTGAATACGGTGTGGGCATGATCTTTTTGCCCAAGGAACATGCCTCTCGTTTGGCTTGCGAGCAAGAAATGGAACGGGCCATTCGTGCCGAAGGGCAAGTGTTATTGGGTTGGCGCGATGTGCCCATCAATCGCGAGATGCCCATGTCGCCTACGGTGCGCGAGAAAGAGCCTGTCATTCGCCAAGTCTTCATCGGCCGCGGCGCCGATGTGATTGTGCAGGACGCGCTCGAGCGCAAGCTGTATGTGATTCGAAAAACAGCCAGTGCAGCCATTCAGAGCCTTAAGCTCAAGCACAGCAAAGAATATTACGTGCCCAGCATGTCCAGCCGCACTGTCATCTACAAAGGTTTGTTGCTGGCCGATCAGGTGGGGACCTATTTCCAAGACTTGCAAGACCCGCGTTGCGTTTCTGCATTGGGCTTGGTGCACCAGCGTTTTTCAACCAATACCTTCCCCGAGTGGCCGCTGGCACACCCCTATCGCTATGTGGCCCATAACGGTGAGATCAACACCGTCAAGGGCAACTACAACTGGATGAAAGCACGTGAGGGCGTGATGTCCTCACCGGTTCTGGGCGCAGACCTGAAAAAGCTGTACCCCATCAGCTTCCCTGATCAATCTGATACGGCCACTTTTGACAATTGTCTGGAGTTGCTGACCATGTCGGGTTATCCCATCAGCCAAGCGGTGATGATGATGATCCCAGAGCCGTGGGAGCAACACACCACCATGGATGAGCGGCGCAAAGCGTTTTATGAGTACCACGCCGCCATGCTCGAGCCATGGGATGGTCCGGCTTCGATCGTGTTCACCGACGGTCGGCAAATTGGTGCCACATTGGACCGAAACGGTTTGCGTCCTTCGCGTTATTGCATCACCGATGACGACATGGTGATCATGGGCTCTGAATCGGGTGTGTTGCCCGTGCCCGAGAGCAAGATTGTGCGCAAATGGCGACTGCAGCCTGGCAAGATGTTTTTGATCGATCTTGAGCAAGGCCGAATGATCGATGACGAAGAGCTCAAAGCCAGCTTGGCCAGCACCAAGCCTTATAAACAGTGGATCGATAACCTGCGTGTCAGGCTCGATGATGTAGGAGCCGATCAGCAAGGGGCGGTGGCCACAGACCCTGGCAGTCTATTGGATCGCCAACAAGCATTTGGCTTCACACAAGAGGACATCAAGTTCTTGATGGCCCCCATGGCGGCCAACGGAGAAGAGGGCATCGGTTCGATGGGCAATGACAGCCCGTTGGCGGTTCTGTCCGATAAAAACAAACCGCTTTACAACTACTTCAAGCAGTTGTTTGCGCAAGTGACCAACCCTCCGATCGATCCGATTCGTGAAGCCATCGTGATGTCATTGGTGTCTTTCATTGGACCCAAGCCCAATTTGTTGGACATCAACCAGGTCAACCCGCCGATGCGGCTGGAAGTCAGTCAGCCCATTTTGGATTTTGGTGACATGGCCAAGTTGCGCGACATCGCCCAAATCACACAAGGCAAATTCCGCAGCCACACCTTGGACATCACCTATCCCATTGAGTGGGGTCGCGAAGGGGTTGAAGCCAAATTGGCTTCGCTGTGCGCCGAGGCGGTTGACGCCATCAAAGGCGGACACAATATTTTGATCATCAGCGATCGTGGTGTGAATGCCACCCAAGTGGCCGTGCCTGCTTTGCTGGCACTGTCTGCCATCCATCAGCATTTGGTGCGTGAAGGTTTGCGCACCACGGCAGGTTTGGTGGTGGAGACCGGCACAGCTCGAGAGGTGCATCATTTTGGTGTCTTGGCAGGTTATGGCGCCGAGGCTGTGCATCCGTACTTGGCCATGGAAACCTTGCAAGCCATTCACAAAGAGTTGCCCGGTGATTTGTCGGCAGACAAAGCCATTTACAACTACATCAAAGCCATTGGCAAAGGTTTATCCAAGATCATGTCCAAGATGGGCGTGAGTACCTACATGTCATATTGCGGCGCGCAATTGTTTGAAGCGATTGGTATCAACCAAGAAACCATCAGCAAGTATTTCACGGGCACGGCCAGTCGAGTCGAAGGCATTGGCGTGTTTGAAATGGCCGAAGAATCCATTCGCATGCACAAGGCTGCCTATGGCAATGATCCCGTTTTGGCTCAGATGCTCGATGCAGGTGGAGAGTACGCTTGGCGCACTCGAGGCGAAGAGCACATGTGGACGCCAGACGCCATTGCCAAGTTGCAACACAGCACTCGTGCCAACAATTTCAATACTTACAAAGAGTACGCCCAGATCATCAATGATCAGAATAAGCGTCACATGACATTGCGCGGTCTGTTCGAGTTCAAGATCGATCCGTCTCGTGCCATTGCCATCGAAGACGTGGAGCCTGCCAGTGAGATCGTCAAGCGGTTTGCCACCGGTGCCATGTCATTGGGATCAATCTCAACCGAAGCCCACGCCACCCTGGCCGTGGCCATGAATCGCATTGGCGGCAAGAGCAACACGGGTGAAGGCGGCGAAGATCCGGCGCGTTATCGAAACGAGCTCAAAGGGATTCCGATCAAATCGGGTGAGACCCTCAAGTCGGTGATCGGAGATGAGCAAGTCGAAGTCGACTTGCCTTTGAAGGACGGCGACAGCCTGCGCTCACGCATCAAGCAAGTGGCGTCGGGTCGATTTGGCGTGACCGCCGACTACCTGGCCAGTTCAGACCAGATTCAAATCAAGATGGCCCAAGGCGCCAAGCCTGGTGAAGGTGGTCAGTTGCCCGGCGGCAAAGTGTCTGAGTACATTGGTAAATTGCGCTACAGCGTGCCAGGTGTGGGCCTGATTTCACCTCCGCCACACCACGACATCTATTCCATTGAAGATCTGGCTCAGCTCATCCATGATCTGAAAAACGTGGCGCCCAGTGCCAGCATCAGCGTCAAGCTGGTGTCAGAAGTGGGCGTGGGCACCATCGCGGCAGGCGTGGCCAAATGCAAGAGCGACCACGTGGTGATCTCTGGTCATGATGGTGGAACGGGTGCATCGCCTTGGTCTTCCATCAAACACGCTGGCTCTCCTTGGGAAATTGGCTTGGCCGAAACACAGCAGACCTTGGTATTGAATCGTTTGCGTGGCCGCATCCGCGTGCAAGCCGATGGACAAATGAAAACCGGTCGCGATGTGGCGATTGGCGCTTTGTTGGGGGCCGATGAGTTTGGTTTTGCAACCGCCCCGCTGGTGGTAGAGGGTTGCATCATGATGCGCAAATGCCATTTGAACACTTGCCCAGTGGGCGTTGCCACGCAAGACCCGGTGTTGCGCAAGAAGTTCTCGGGCAAACCGGAGCATGTGGTGAATTTCTTCTTCTTCATCGCCGAAGAAGTGCGTCAGATCATGGCCCAGTTGGGCATCGCCAAATTCGACGAGATGATTGGGCGCAGTGATTTGTTAGACATGCGTGCAGGCATTGAGCACTGGAAGGCGCGCGGATTGGATTTCAGTCGCTTGCTGGCTGTGCCCAAAGTCGGCGCTGAAGTCCCCGTTCGCCATGTTGAGAATCAAGACCATGGTCTTGAAAAAGCCTTGGACAACGTGCTGATTGCAAAAAGCCAACCAGCGATTGAAAAGGGTGAGAAGGTTCACTTCATTGAGACCGCCCGCAACGTCAACCGGTCGGTGGGTGCCATGCTCTCTGGCGCCATCACCAAGGTGCACCCCGAAGGCTTGCCTGACGACACCATCCGCATTCAGCTTGAAGGCACGGGTGGCCAATCGTTTGGTGCATTCTTGTGCAAAGGTGTGACCTTGTACCTGATTGGCGACGCCAACGACTACACCGGAAAAGGCTTGTCTGGGGGACGCGTAGTGGTGCGTCCCAGCCTTGATTTCCGTGGTGTGGCTACGCAAAACATCATCGTGGGCAACACCGTGATGTATGGCGCCACACGAGGGGAGGCCTATTTCGCTGGCGTTGCTGGTGAACGCTTTGCCGTTCGTTTGTCAGGCGCCACCGCAGTGGTTGAGGGCACAGGGGATCATGGGTGCGAATACATGACTGGCGGCACCGTTGCGGTCTTGGGTAAAACAGGGCGCAATTTCGCAGCAGGCATGAGTGGTGGTTTGGCTTATGTCTACGATGAAGACGGCCAATTCGCGCAGCGTTGCAACACGGCCATGGTGGCCTTGGACAAGGTCTTGACCAGCGCTGAGCAAGAGTCGCAAATCGAGCGCAAGTTCTGGCACAACGATCAAACCGATGAAGCCCAGTTGAAAAAGTTGCTGGAAGAGCATTTCAAGTGGACCGGCAGCCGTCGCGCACGTGAATTGTTGGATGACTGGGCCCAGGCTCGCGCCAAGTTTGTCAAGGTCTTTCCGACCGAATACAAACGCGCATTGGGTGAAATCAATGCCCGCAAAGCAGCTCAAACGGTTGCTGCCTGAGTCAAGGCAGCACAAGCAAAGGAATCATCATGGGAAAAGTCACAGGCTTCATAGAGTTTGACCGCATCGAAGAGGGCTATGTCCCGATCGCTGAGCGAGTGCGCAACTACAAAGAATTTGTCATCACACTTGATGACAAACAAGCCCAAGTTCAGGGTGCCCGTTGCATGGATTGCGGCACGCCCTTTTGCAACAACGGTTGCCCGGTTAACAACATCATTCCAGACTTCAATGATTTGGTGTTCCGTGGCGATTGGCGCAATGCCATCGATGTGCTGCACAGCACCAACAACTTTCCCGAGTTCACTGGACGCATTTGTCCAGCACCGTGCGAAGCCGCTTGCGTGGTCAACGTCAATGGCGATGCCGTGGGCATCAAGTCCATTGAACATGCCATCATCGACCGGGCCTGGAACGAAGGCTGGGTGCAACCTCGCCCAGCAGCGATCCAAACCGGCAAGAAAGTGGCCGTGGTGGGCTCAGGCCCTGCTGGTTTGGCCGCGGCCCAACAATTGGCTCGGGCTGGCCACAGCGTGACTGTGTTTGAGAAAAACGATCGCATCGGTGGTTTGCTGCGTTATGGCATTCCTGATTTCAAAATGGAGAAAACCCACATCGACCGCCGGGTCAAACAAATGGAGGCTGAAGGGGTGACTTTCCGCACCGGCGTGTTGGTGGCTCAGATGCCTGAGGGCAGCAAGGTCACCAACTGGGCCAAAGAGACAGTGTCTGCTGAGCAATTGAAAAAAGAATTCGATGCGGTGATGCTGGCCGGTGGCTCTGAGCAGTCACGCGATTTGCCCGTGACTGGACGTGAACTGGGTGGTGTGCATTTCGCCATGGAGTTTTTGCCTCAGCAAAACAAAATCAATGCCGGTGACAAGATCAAGGACCAGTTGCGTGCCGATGGCAAGCATGTCATCGTGATCGGTGGTGGTGACACCGGCAGCGATTGCGTGGGCACCAGCACCCGTCATGGTGCCAAGTCGGTGACCCAATTCGAGGTCATGCCCATGCCCCCAGAGCAAGAGAACAAGCCGCTGGTTTGGCCCTATTGGCCGCTGAAACTGCGCACCAGTTCAAGCCACGATGAGAGCCAGGAAAAAGGCCTGCTCAAGCGTGAGTTTGCCATTTCGACCAAAGAGTTTTTAGGCAAAGGTGGCAAGCTCACCGGCCTGAAAACGGTTCATGTCGAGATGAAAGACGGTAAATTGACCGAAATCCCAGGGACGGAGAAAGAATGGCCTGCTGACATGGTGCTGTTGGCCATGGGCTTTACCAACCCCATGGCCACGGTGCTCGAGGCATTTGGCGTGGACAAAGACCCCCGTGGCAATGCCAAAGCCGGTACCGATGATCAAAACGGTTACCAAACCAATGTGAACAAGGTGTTCGCAGCCGGTGACATGCGCCGTGGCCAGTCGCTGGTGGTTTGGGCCATTCGCGAGGGGCGTCAGGCTGCGCGCTCCATCGATCAGTACCTGATGGGCCGTTCTGACTTGCCTCGCTGAGCAGGTCAGGGATTTCCCCAATCAGGGGTAAAATCTGAACATGTTGTAGAAAAGCCGGATTTTCCCGGCTTTTCTCACTTGAAAATGAGCCCTTCCAGCCCCCTCATCCAACTGACCGACCTGAGTTTCGGTTACGCTGAACGTGTCATCCTTGACGGCATCACGCTGTCGGTACCACGTGGCAAGGTCACGGCCCTGATGGGCGCTTCTGGGGGGGGCAAGACCACCATCTTGCGCTTGATTGGTGGCCAGTACATCGCGCAAAAAGGCTCGTTGACCTACGACGGCCAAGAGGTGGCCCAATTGAATCAGCAGGGGCTGTATGCGATCAGGCGTCGCATGGGCATGTTGTACCAATTTGGCGCTTTGTTCACCGATCTGAGTGTTTTTGACAATGTCGCTTTCCCACTGCGAGAGCACACGCCTTTGCCTGAGCGATTGATTCGAGACATCGTGTTGATGAAATTAGAGGCCGTGGGCTTGCGAGGTGCTCGCGATCTCATGCCCAGCGAAATTTCTGGCGGCATGGCACGTCGGGTCGCTTTGGCCCGGGCCATTGCCTTGGACCCAGAATTGGTCATGTACGACGAGCCTTTTGCAGGGCTTGACCCCATTTCTTTGGGTACGGCCGCTCGATTGATACGGCAACTCAATGATTCTTTGGGCCTGACCACCTTGTTGGTGTCGCACGACCTGGACGAGACATTCCAAATTGCCGACCAAGTGATTGTGCTGGCCAACGGACGCATAGCGGCACAAGGTAGCCCTAAAGAGGTGCGCGACAGCCAAGACCCATTGGTCCATCAGTTTGTCACGGCGGCGGCAGATGGGCCGGTGCGTTTCCATCATCCTGCGCCTGAGCGTGCGTCAGACTTTGGACTGGGCAGAGCAGCATGAGCCGAATGCTGTCAGACCTGGGTTTTGCCACTCGTCAACAATTGGCCAACATGGGTCATGCGGCAAGGTTGTTTGTCAAACTCTCAGGGCTGTGCATCAAAACCATGTCCCGATTTGGTTTGGTGCGTGACCAGATTCATTTTTTGGGCAATCACTCATTGGCCATCATTTCGGTCTCGGGTCTTTTCGTCGGTTTTGTGTTGGGGTTGCAAGGCTATTACACCTTGCAGCGTTATGGCTCTGCATCGGCTTTGGGACTGTTGGTGGCGCTCAGCCTGGTGCGTGAACTGGGACCTGTCGTCACCGCCTTGCTGTTTGCCGGTCGTGCGGGCACATCGCTCACGGCAGAGATTGGTTTGATGAAAGCGGGCGAGCAGCTCAGTGCGATGGACATGATGGCCGTCGACCCCGTTCAGCGCATTTTGGCCCCTCGTTTTTGGGCAGGCATCATCACCATGCCCATCTTGGCCGCGGTCTTCAGTGCCGTGGGTATTTTGGGCGGTTGGGTCGTGGGTGTGGTCATGATCGGTGTGGACCCTGGCTCTTTTTGGGGGCAGATGCAAGGCGGCGTGGATGTTTGGAAAGATGTCGGCAATGGTGTGGTCAAAAGTCTGGTCTTTGGCATCACCGTGACATTCATCGCAGTGTTGCAAGGCTTTGAGGCCCAAGCCACACCAGAAGGTGTTTCCAGGGCCACCACCCGCACGGTGGTGGTGGCTTCTTTGGCTGTGCTGGGATTGGACTTCATCCTCACAGCCCTGATGTTCAGCATATGAAAGGAAAGGCGCTGATGCAACGCTCTCGCAACGATGTATGGGTAGGACTGCTGGTGCTGTTGGGTGCTGTGGCATTGCTTTTTTTGGCTCTGAAATCAGCCAATTTGCTCAGCCTGAGTTTCCAATCGGCGTATCCTGTTTCGGCACGCTTTGACAACATCGGCGGGCTCAAACCCCAAGCCGCAGTCAAAAGCGCTGGGGTGGTGGTGGGGCGTGTCCAGTCGATTGGTTTTGATGACCAGTCTTTTCAAGCTGTGGTGCAAATGACGATCGACGATCGCTACAAGTTTCCCAAGGACAGTTCTCTGAAAATTTTGACCAGCGGATTGCTGGGTGAGCAATACATTGGCATCGAAGCGGGGTCAGATGACAAAAACCTGGTTGCCGGTGATCGTGTGCAGCAAACCCAATCGGCCGTGGTACTGGAAAACCTCATCAGTCAATTTTTGTACAACAAGGCTGCGGAACCGAGCCCTTCACAAGGAAAATGATGCGCAAATGGCTCTCCGACTGGTTTTGGATCATGGCTTTTTTAACCATGACGGGTGCCTCATGGGCCCAGGGCTTGGCCAAACCCAATGTGGATCCGTGGGAGTCATTTAACCGCAAAATGTTTGCATTCAATGATTCATTGGATCAAGCCGTGCTCAAGCCGGTGGCTCGCACTTATGTGGAGTTCACGCCCCAATTCATCCGCACAGGTGTATCCAATTTCTTTGGCAACTTGCGTGACATTTGGTCTGCGGCCAACAGCGCCTTGCAAGCCAAGCCCGCAGCGGCTTTGGAAAATACGGGCCGGTTTTTGATCAACACCACAGTTGGGATTTATGGTTTGTTTGATTTCGCCACCCCTTTAGGACTTGAGAGGCACAGCGAAGATTTGGGACAAACGCTGGGTTGGTGGGGTGTTTCCAGTGGACCATATGTGGTCTTGCCCTTATTTGGCCCCTCGACTGTGCGCGATGGCTTGGGTCTGGTCGTAGACAGCCAAGCCAGCATCATCAGCCATGTTTCAGATATTGCACACCGCAACACTTTGTACGCTGGCCGTGTCATTGATTTACGTGCTCAATTGCTGCCTTTGACCGATCAAGTGGAGAGGGTTGCATTAGATAAGTACACTTTCACGCGAGATGCTTATCTGCAAAAACGCCTCAACGACATCTACGATGGGGATCCACCAGAAAGCGACCCTTTGCTGGATGATGCGGATCCATCACCGTATTCAGCTGAGTCCAAATGAACTTCATCCAGCATGCCACCATGAAGCCAATCTCCTATTTCCTGAAATTCACTTGCCGCTGTGTGTTGGCGGTATGGGTGCTGTCTGTCATGCCCGTGTGGGCTGATGAGGCGCCCGATCAATTCATCAAGACCCTCACCACAGAGTTGCTTGATACGGTCAAAAATGACGCATCACTTAAATCAGGTGACGCACAACGGCTGGGTCAATTGGTCGATCAAAAAATCATGCCGTACCTGAATTTTCAGCGCATGACCGCCAGTGCCGTTGGACCCGCATGGCGCCAGGCCTCGCCTGATCAGCGCAACCGTTTGCAGCAAGAGTTCAAAACTCTGTTGGTGCGAACCTACTCTGGTGCGGTTTCACAGGTCAAGCAACAATCGGTCTTCATCAAACCCATGCGCGGTGAAGCTGGCGCCAACGAAGTGCTGGTGCGCACCGAAGTGCGTGGTGGCGCAGAACCCGTGGACATCGACTACCGATTGGAAAAATCAGCCGATGCACCCTCTGGTTGGCGCATCTACAACATGAATGTGGCAGGCATATGGTTGGTTGATACCTACCGCACTCAATTCAGTCAAGAAATCAATGCCAAGGGCATTGATGGTCTGATTGCTTCTTTGGCCGAGCGCAATCAAGCGGGGGTGCGCAAGTGAGTGCTACAGCTTGTGCCATCGTCATGCCTGCCACTGTGCGGCATGAACAGGCCTTGGATTGGCTCAATGGATTGACTTTGCCCAGTGAT
>CAWUNN010000023.1:0-12041 GCA_963923185.1 uncultured Limnohabitans sp.
GATGTTGATGATGCGGCCAAAACCGCGCTCGGCCATGCCGTCCACCGTATCCTTGATCAGCTCGATGGGGGTGAGCATGTTGGCATCCACCGCCTTGATCCACTGCTCACGGTCCCAGTCGCGAAAATCACCGGGCGGCGGGCCACCGGCGTTGGTCACCACGATGTCGTAGGCCTTGCCCGGCCCACCGGCCAGCGACCAAATGGCTTGGCGACCCGCAACGCTTGTGATGTCAGCGGCCACTCCAATCACCTGGACGCCCGCACCGACCTCGGCTTGCAAGGCCTTGGCGCTGGCTTGCAAGGCCTCGGCCCCGCGCGCCACCATGACCACATGGACGCCCTCGTGGGCCAATGCACGGGCACAGCCCAAGCCCAATCCTTTGCTGGCCCCACCGACCAGCGCCCATTTGCCTTTGATTCCCATGTCCATTTACTTTGCTCCTTGTCGAGTCACCATGAAAACACCACCCAACACCAGCAAGGTGCCGGCACCAATCCAGAGGTTGAGCGGCTCATCCAAAATCAACACACCCATGGCGATGGTGGACATCGGCCCGACCATGCCGGTTTGAGAAGCCAGCCCAGGCCCGATGCGCTCGATGGCCATCATCACCAACAGCACCGGCGTGACGGTGCAAGCCACTGCGTTGATCACCGACAGCCACAAGACCGGGGGTGCGACCAGCGCCGCGTCCAGCGGTCGCAAAACCAAAAACTGGGCGATGCAACACAGGCAGGCCACGGTGCTGGCCCAACCCACCAAACGCATGGACCCCAGGCGCTTGACCAGTTCACCACTGTAAATCAGGTACAAGGCGTACGTGACAGCACTGAGAAACACCAGCAATGCGCCCAGGGCCGCTTGCTCGCCCGCCCAAACCACCTCGTGAGCAAACACCAGCAAAACGCCGCTGTAGCTGACCCCCATGGCACTCAGTCGTTTCAATGGCAAGGGCCGGCGATAAATCAACCAACCCAACACCAACACCAGGGTCGGGTTGAGGTACAAAATCAAGCGCTCTAAGCCTGCACTGACGTATTGCAGCCCTAAAAAATCAAGGTAACTTGAAAAGTAATAACCCAGCACACCCAAACCGCCAACGCCCAACCAATCGCGACCCGTCAAGGGTTGCGCTCGCGCGGCAGGTTGGCGCTCGGCCCACCACGCCATCAGCAAGAACAAGGGCAAGGCAAACAGCATGCGGTACATGATGAGGGTGGCGGGATCGACCGAATGGCGATAAGCCAATTTGACAATGATGGCTTTGCCACTGAAAGCCACCGCGCCGGCTATGGCCAACGCAATGCCCGATCGCATCGAGGCGGGCATCGGGCTTGAAGAAGACGTCATGGGCTTGCCTGCGGGTCAGAAGCCCGCGGCCAGGCCATCGCGACGCGAGTCGCTGGCCGCCACATAGCCCTCGACCGCTGGGTCGCCCACCCTCCAAATGAACTGCCCCGCGCCAAAGTCCTGATAGCTGTCATTGATGACAGCGATTTGATGGCCTCGATCGCGCAGGCCCTGCACGGTGGCAGCGGGCATGGTGGGCTCGGCGTTGATTTCCAGGCCCGTGTTGTAGCGCCAGCGTGGACCATCGCAAGCCGCTTGTGGGTTTTGTGCATGGTCGATCATGCGCACCAGCGTTTGCATGTGTCCTTGGGGTTGCATGTTGCCGCCCATGACACCAAAGCTCATCACCGGCTGCCCTTGTTGGGTCAAGAATGCCGGGATGATGGTGTGGAATGGCCGCTTGCCCGGTGCCACCAAGTTGGCCCGATTGGCCCCTTGGGGCGAGGCATTGAAGCCGTGTCCACGGTTTTGCAAACTGATGCCAAAGGTGGGCTCGACACAACCCGATCCAAAACCCATGTAATTGCTTTGAATGAAGCTGATCATCATGCCGTTTTCGTCGGCCGCACTCAGGTAGATGGTCCCCCCTTTGACGGGGTTGCCCGCTTTGAAGTCTTGGGCTTTTTTCGGGTCGATCAAACGCGCGCGGCTGGCCAGGTAGGACGGGTCCAGCATCTGCTCGGGCGTGACCTCCATGGCATCGAGTTGGGCCACATGGCGGTACACATCGGCAAAAGCCAGTTTCATGGCTTCGATTTTGAGATGCTCGGCCTCAGGGCCATCGACGGGCATCGAAGCCAGATCAAAGTGACTGAGAATGCCCAACGCAATTTGAGCGGCAATGCCTTGTCCGTTGGGCGGAATTTCATGCAGGGTGTAACCCCGATGGTCTTGGGCCAAGGGTTTGACCCACTCGGGGCGGTAGGCTGCCAGGTCAGAGGCCTTGAGCGAGCCCCCATTGGCATCCGAGAACTTTTCAAGGGCTTGCGCAATCTCACCTTGGTAAAAGGCTTGGCCTCGGGTGGCGGCAATGGCGCGCAAGGCGCGCGCCGCCGCAGGAAATCGAAACAACTCGCCAATCTCTGGCGCTCTGCCCCAGGGTAAAAATGCCTCGCTGAAACCTGGTTGCACGCGCAACTCTTCGGTCGCGGCCAGCCACTTCGATTGCACCACCACCGGCATCAGGTAGCCGCGCTCGGCGACTTCGATGGCAGGCTGCATCAAATCGGCAAAAGGCAGTTTGCCAAATCGCTCGCTCAAGGCCACCCAACCGGCGATGGCTCCAGGCACCGTGACCGAGTCCATGCCGCGTTTAGGCGGCGTCAAAACGCCATCGCCGTACTTGCGCTTGAAATACTCTGGGGTCCAGGCTTGGGGCGCTGTGCCCGAGGCATTGAGTCCATGCAGTTCATGGCCATCCCAGACGATGGCAAAGGCATCAGAGCCCAGACCGTTGCTGACTGGCTCGGTGATCATGATGGTGGCGGCCGCCGCAATGGCCGCATCAACCGCATTGCCCCCTGCCCACATCATGCGCAATCCAGCCTGCGCGGCCAAGGGATGTGAGGTCGACACCACGTTGCGGGCGAACACCGGCAAACGGGCCATGGGATAAGGGTTGGCGTAATTGAATTTCATGGATGACATTGTCTCAGGCTTGCGCTGTGCCGGGTGTCAAATGGGTGAATGGCGTGTCACCTGAGTCGGCCCGATGCGAGGCTGGGCCATGCCCAGTGTGTCGCTCAGTCACCCAAGCGCAGTTTGCGATGCAAGCGATGGATGAACCACCACACACTCAAAGCGATCAGAGGCACCGCTGCCGCCGTGGTGGTGTTGGCATCAAAGGGCCAACCATGGGACTCAAGCCCCTCGGCGACGTAATGAATCAGACCCGTCAAGTAATACGTGATGGCGGCCACCGACAGGCCCTCGACGGTGGCTTGCAACTTGAGTTGCAGGCCTTGCCGCTGGTTCATGGCGGCCAGCAGCTCTTGGCTGCTTTGCTGTTGCTCAATTTCGACGCGGGTGCGCAACAGGTTGCTCATGCGCGAGACGCGTTCTGACAAGGCCGTTTGACGGCGCACCGCCCACTCGCAGGTGCTGCGGGCTGGACTGAGGCGGCGTTCCATGAATTCGGCAATGGTTTGTTGACCTGCCAAGCGCGACTCGCGAATGTCCAAAATGCGCCGATCGATCAATTCAAAATAAGCCTTGGTGGCCGAGAACCGGGAGTGGGTGGCGGCGTATTGGCCCTCGACTTGCCCAGCCAAGGTGGTCAAACGATCGAGCAAAGCGGCCTCGTCAGAACGATGGGCACTTCGAATGGCTTGAGCCAATTCGGCCAATTGCCGCTCGGCGTCTGACAATGCTTGGCCGGCTTGGCGAGCAGCAGGCAAACCCAGCATGGCCGCCATGCGGTAAGTTTCGATCTCGAGCAGTTGCTGCACCAGTCGTCCGGTGCGCCTGGGGGCCATCGAACCGACAAACAAGACCATGCGCGAAAAACCATCGGCATGGATCTGAAAATCGGTGTGCACTTCGGCTTGGCCGTCAGACAAGGTCGACGCCACCACAGAGTCTTCTTGCAATATGCGAGCAAAGTTGCCGCTCTCTATGGTGCGCGCGGGCATGGCCCACAAATGCAATTTGGTCAGCGCCGTGCCAGGCAGCGCCATCAGCCAATCTTGGGGCACGACTTGCAAGGCCACTGGCGGAGGATTGTGGCTGAGTGCATCATCACTGGCATCGCGCATGAAGGTCCAAGACACAAACTCGGTGTGCAATTCCCAGCGCAAGCGCCAATGCCCCAAATCGGCACGCAAATGCGTGGTGTCAGGCCCAGGACTGGGCTGATGGTGATCAGACAACAATCGGCCCAGGTGGGCGCGACTGGCTTCACGCCCATGGGCATCGGCCCACATGACGATGTGTGAGATGGCCAACGGCACTTGCATGGTCTCGGGTGGCCTGGCGTGCACCTCGTTGTGCAACACATGGCGCAGGTCATGGTCTTGCATGGCAATCTCCTGTGACCGGGTATTTTGACATTGCTGGCGCAAGTGGTTGGGTGCCCAAAAAAAATGGACTGGAAAACCAGTCCATTTGGTCAACCAAAGGGGTCGGGGTCCACCGTCCCCCCCAGTGCAAAGCCCTCAATCTTCCACAAATGCTTCTTCGCGTTTGGATTTGACCGAAGGCAGCAAGACAATGATGATCAGCAACAAGGCCGCAGCCAGCAAACCGGCCGACAGCGGACGGGTGGCAAAGACCGACCAGTCACCGCGCGAAAGCAGCAAGGCACGGCGCAGGTTTTCTTCCATCATCGGGCCCAAAATGAAGCCCAGCAACAAAGGCGCTGGCTCGCAACCCAACAAAATGAAGACGTAACCCACCAAGCCAAACAAGGCCACCATCCAGATGTCAAAGGTGTTGTTGTTGGTCGAGTACACCCCAATGGCACAGAACAGCACAATGGCCGGGAACAAGAAGCGGTAAGGCACCGTCAGCAGCTTGATCCACATGCCAATCAAGGGCAGGTTCAAGATGATCAGCATCAAGTTGCCAATCCACATCGAGGCAATCAAACCCCAAAACAGCTCAGGGTTGCTGGTCATCACCTGCGGGCCTGGCTGGATGTTGTGAATGGTCATGGCACCGACCATCAAAGCCATCACGGCGTTGGGCGGAATGCCCAAAGTCAGCAACGGAATGAACGAGGTCTGCGCACCCGCGTTGTTGGCCGACTCGGGGGCGGCCACGCCACGGATATTGCCTTGGCCAAAAGGCACTTCACCTTTTTTGAGCTTGGTCTTCTTCTCCAGGGTGTAGGCCGCAAAAGCCGCCAACAAAGCACCCCCACCTGGCAGCACGCCCAACAAGGACCCCAAGGTGGTGCCGCGGATCACCGCCGGCAACATGTTCTTGAAGTCTTGCAGTGTGGGAAACAGGCCTTGCACTTTGGCCGTGAAGACTTCCCGCTCATCGGCTGGACGCGACAGGTTAGAGATGATTTCACCGTAACCAAACACACCCATGGCAATGGTCACAAAGCCCACGCCGTCGGTCAACTCTGGGATGTCCATGCTGTAGCGGGCCACGCCCGAATTGACGTCGGTGCCAATCAAACCCAGCAACAAGCCCAAAATGATCATGGCGATCGCTTTGACCAAAGAACCTGAGGCCAGCACGATGGCACCAATCAGACCCAGCACCATCAATGAGAAGTACTCGGCAGGTCCGAATTTGAAGGCCAACTCGGTCAATGGCGGTGCAAAGGCCGCCAAAATCAAGGTGCCCACACATCCAGCAAAGAATGAGCCCAGGCCAGCCGCCGCCAAAGCGGGACCTGCACGACCCTTGCGGGCCATCTGGTAGCCGTCCAAGGTGGTCACCACAGAGGAGGACTCACCAGGCAAATTGACCAAAATGGCGGTGGTTGAACCGCCATACTGGGCGCCATAGTAAATACCGGCCAACATGATCAGCGCCGACACAGGGGGCAGCGCATAGGTGGCAGGCAACAGCATGGCGATGGTGGCAATCGGCCCCACACCAGGCAGCACGCCAATCAGCGTACCCAGCAAACAACCCACGAATGCGTAGGCCAAATTGATCGGGGTGAAGGCCACGCCAAACCCGATGGAGAGGTTGGTGATCAGATCCATTGCGGTGACTCCTTAGTTGCCCACAAACCAGGGCCAAACCGGCATTTGCAATTTGAGCAAAGCGATGAACGCCAAATAACTGCCGGCAGACAGAACCACTGACAAGATGATGACCGATTTCCAATCGAACTCATCGCCCGCTTTGCTGGCGATGACGATCAAGGCAAAAATGGCCGCAATCAGCCCCATGGGAGGCAGTCCGATGACAGGCAAGCCCCCCAACAGCAAACCAAACACCAAGTTGGCACTGAGGATGTAGCACAAGGGGCGCCAAGCGATGCGACCCACTGGGTCACCATCGGGGGTTTCGACGATCAAAGACCCCATTAAAACAATGCATCCCAAGATGGCCAGCAAAATGCCCAACATCAATGGAAAGTAACCAGGACCCATGCGAGCCCCGCTGCCGATGGAATATGAGGTGGCTCCCCAAGCAAACACGCCGCCCACCACCAAGAACATCAGTCCAGACAAGAAGTCTTTCTGACTTTTGATTTTCACAAACTATCTCCTCGAAACCATTTCGATGCCTCGCATTGTGGCTGTAAGTTAACTTAAAGGGATTGTGGGTTTCACTGATATGAGTGTCGCTTTTAAGACACACATGACAGAGATTTGACCCAACGGGTGGCCGGCAATGTAGGCCAAAGCGTTTCAATTTGCTCGGCTTGAGCTTGCAGTTGTGCCCGCTCGACTTGAACCGCATGACGCAAGGCCAACACCACCGTATTGCCTTCGCGTGTCGGTTTGAAAGCCCAGACCGAGCCGGCTGGAAATGACTCGATGATGTGGCCCAGGCTGCGCGAGTAACTGTGGCTGCGGCCAAACAAATTCACCGACATGACACCGATGTCGGTCAGCAGTTGGCGGCAATGCGCATAAAACTCGGGACTGTCCAGCACCGGCGCGGCGGCTTGGTGGTCATACAAATCGACATGCAGATGATCGATCTGATGGCGCCAATGTGCATGGGCGACCACCTCGGCCGCATCACCCAAGATCACCGACAAACGTTCGCTGTCAGCCGGTAGCTTGAACCACAGGCGGCAAGCGGCCACCACCTGCGGATTGATTTCGATGGCCGTGGTCTGGCACTTGAGTTGCTTGTGACAAAACTTGGTCAAGGCGGCAGCCCCCAATCCCAATTGCATGGCGTGTTGATCGGCCAGGTCATGCAAAGGGGTGAACAGCAAGCCTGCCAACATGCGTTGGACATACTCCAGGTGAATGCCAAACGGGTCCGACATGCGCATCGAGCCCTGTACCCAATCGGTGCCCAGGTGCAAATACCGAATCGGGCCATGGTCAGAAAAATGTGCTTGCGGCAAGCTGTGCGGTGATCGTCTCATGTCAATTCAGGGTGGGCTGGGCGCGTGGCCATCGCAACACCCGACAGGTGTTGTTCCAACAGGTTGGGGCCAACTCGTGCAGGTCGACGCCCTTGAGCTCAGCGCACATTTGGGCGATGCGGGGCAACTCGGTGGGGCTGTTGCGCCCTTGCGTCTGTCCCATGGCCCGCTGCTGTGCGGTTCGATAAAGCCAATGCGGCGGGATGTCCGGCGCGTCGGTCTCTAGCACCAAGGCTTGGGCAGGCAAGTGGCGCACCAGTTCACGCAATTTCAGGGCGCGTTCATAGGTCAGGGCACCGCCAAAGCCCAAGACAAAGCCCATGTCCATGAAAATTTGAGCTTGTTGCAAACTGCCATTGAAAGCGTGCGCGATGCCCCCTGGCACTGGGCAACGCCGCAACTCTTTCAACACCTCATCGACGGCTCGCCTCACGTGCAAGATGACGGGCAATTGAAAGTCTCGGGCCATTTGCAATTGGGCGCGAAAAAAAGTCCTTTGCATTTCAAAATCGGGGTGGCCGTCAAAGGCGTCCAATCCCATTTCACCCACCGCCACCAAGGCGGTGTCGGCCAAGCTCTCTTGCAACCGAGATTGCAACGCGGGAATGTCACTGGGGTCACAGCGCTGCACGTACAAAGGGTGAATGCCCAAGGCATACAGATCTTGGTGTTGATGTGCCAAAGTTTGAACCGACAGCCAGTTGCTGGGGTGCACGGCCGGAATGACACAATGGCGAACGCCCTGGTGTCGCGCCAATTCACGTTGATGCGCCCGATCGGCGTCAAACTCTGGCGCGTCCAGATGGCAATGGCTGTCAATGAGTGGCAAAGGCTTCATGCCAAGGTCAGCAAGCGACCGCGTTGCAATTGAAGACGCCGCTCGCAGCGCCGAGCCAGGCTTTCATCGTGGGTGACCAGCAGCAACGCCATGCCGTGGCGCTGACACAGAGAACACAACAAATCGAACATGTGGTCTGCGGTCTCGCGATCCAGGTTGCCCGTGGGCTCATCGGCCAAAATGCAACGGGGTTGCGTGACCAAGGCTCGCGCCAAGGCCACCCGTTGTCTTTCACCGCCAGACAACTCAGCAGGTCTGTGGTGGATGCGCTGGGCCATGCCCACATCAGACAGTGCTTGCAAGGCCAATGGTTGGGCCTGGGCCATGGGCATGCGCCGAATCCACAATGGCAGGGCCACATTGTCCAGCGCATCCAACTCGGACAAGAGGTGGTGAAACTGGTACACAAAACCCAAATGACGGTTGCGCTGTTGACCCAACTCCGATGCACTGCAGCTTGAGATGTCCAAGTCACCCCACAGCACCTGTCCTTGATTGGGCGCATCCAATCCGGCCAACACATGCATCAAGGTGCTTTTGCCCGAGCCCGACGCGCCAGTGATGGCCACAGTTTGGCCGGCACTGACTTGCAGCTCAATGTCTTGCAACACCGGCACGAGTTGCTGGCCTTGAAGGTAGTGTCGGCTCAAGTGCCGGGCCTGCAATACCCACTCACTCATGACGCAAAGCCTCGACAGGATGAACCCGGCTGGCGCGCCAACTGGGGTACAAGGTGGCCAACAGCGACAGCAGCAAGGCCACGCACACGATGGGCACAATGTCGCCCGCTTGGGGATCACTGGGCATGCGGCTGATGAGGTAGATCTCTTGCGGCAAAAACCTCACGCCCCACAGATGCTCGATGGCGGGCACCAGGGTATCGAGATTGAAAGCCACCGCCAAACCCAAACTGGCACCGGCCATGGTGCCCACCAAGCCCGACAGGGCGCCTTGGGTCACAAAAATCAACAAAATCGATGCAGGCGTGGCCCCCAAAGTTCGCAAAATGGCGATGTCGCCTCGTTTTTCGGTCACGGTCATCACCAAGGTCGTCACCAAATTGAAGGCTGCCACCGCCACGATCAAGGTCAAGATGATGAACATCATCCTCTTTTCAATTTGGACCGCGCTGAACCAAGCCCTGTTTTGTTGGGTCCAATCTTGCACCCGGACTTCGGACCCCAGTTGCGATGCCCATTGTCTGGCCAAAGCTGGGGCCATTTGAGCGTCATCGAGCTTGACCCGCACCCCCATGGGCCCTTGGAGATGGAACATTCTTTCGGCATCCTGAATGTGCATCAAGGCCAAGGTGGCATCGTATTCATAGTGACCCGAATCGAACAGGGCACGAACCAACACTTGCCGCAAACGGGGCATGACCCCTGCAGGCGTCACCTGCCCCGAAGGCGCGATCAAGGTGACGGCGTCGCCCACTTGGACCCCCAATTGATGGGCCAATTCTTGACCCAAAATGATGCCAAACTCGCCCGGCTGCAGCTGACGCTGCCAGCCCTGCCCCCAACGGGCCACCAAATCCGAGACGCCCGCCTCAGCCTGGGGGTCGATGCCCCTGATCAGCACACCTTTCATGTCTTCGCCACGCGCCAACAAGGCCTGTGAGCTGACAAACTCTGCCACCCCTTGAACCTGAGGCTGCGAGCGCAAAAACCGCTGCAAGGGTTCAGTTTGGGTCAGCCCCTGAGGGTCAAGACTGACCACTTCAAGGTGCGAGATCACCGCCAACATGCGATCGCGCACTTCTTTTTGAAACCCATTCATCACACTGAGCACGATGATCAAGGCAGCCACCCCCAATGCAATGCCCAGCATCGAGATGGCCGATATGAAAGAGATGAAGCGATTGCGACGCCCCCCACGGTTGGTGCGGACATGACGCCAACCGATGCGCAACTCAAAAGGCCATTCAAATGACATGGGGTTTTCAAAAAACAAGGGACAATCGATCATCGCTGCAAGACACCCTTGAGCTTGTCAGAAAATCCAAGCATGAATTCAACCGACACCATTGGGGTTCAGCAGGTCAACATGGCCGATTCTGCCCCAGATGATGGCCTGCCACCAAGCTGGCTGCAAAGTGCCCGTTGGGTGCAAAGCTGGTACAGCCCCAGCTCGGCATGGAGTACCGCACTGGAGGTGGCCTTGGCCGATATGGCAGGTCACCCCTGTGGTGATGGACTGTTTCCGTGGGCCGCTCATCATGCCACTCAGTTGCAGTTACAGGGCACGCACTGGGCTCAACTGAACCTGTGCCATTGGCATGTCAGCAACGGCCAGGTGACTTTGTTGCCCCCAAGATGGCCCGAACCCCATCTGCTGCAAGCCTTGTGGAGCGAGATGGCCGCATTCGTTGCCGCCGACGGCTTGCATTTGACCCCGACGGCCAACGGGCAGGCCTTGGTCTGCGGCGACAGCTTGCGAGATCTGCCCACCGCGTCCTGGCACAAGGTGCTGGGTCGACCCGTGGGCGAGTTTTTACCTGACAGCCAGCGTTTGCGTCGATTGCAAAATGAATTGCAAATGTGGCTCTACACCCACCCGAGCTTGCAAAACCAGCCACGACCGATCAATTCAGTGTGGTTTTGTGGCACCGGCACCTTGTCTGCCCAATTGAAACATCTGTTGGATGGGGTTCGATGGTCCCATGGATCGGATGTGCAACCCGGTCAACAACAGGTGTTGGCCAGCGATACCCAAGCCAGTTTGTGGCGAATCGACGCGGCCAGTTGGGGACAAAGGCTTTGGCGCCGCTTCAAACCCTTGCCTTGGCCAATCCACGACCATGAATTGGATTGAGCGCGACGTCGATGCCCAGGCCATGGCGTCGTTGCGCCAGGCTGGGCACTCGCCCCTGATGTCACGCTTGTGGGCCGCCAGGGGCATTGTGCACAGTGAGCAAACCGATGTGGCCTTGCGCCATCTGTTGCCTCCCCATGCGCTCAAAGGAATCGCGCAAGCCGCCGAACTGTTGGGCAAGGCCGTTTTGGATGGACTGCACATTGCGGTGGTGGCCGATTACGACTGCGATGGGGCCACGGCATGCGCGGTCGCCCTCAGGGGCTTGCGTCATTTGGGCGCTGGAAAGCTCAGCCATGTGGTGCCCGACCGGCGACTGGACGGCTATGGCCTGACCCCAGCCATCGCCCAGCGGGTGCAAGATCTGGGTGCCCAGGTGTTGGTGACGGTGGACAACGGCATCGCCAGCGTACAAGGGGTGCAAGCCGCACGGGACATGGGATTGCAAGTGCTGATCACCGACCATCACTTGCCAGGCCCTGAGTTGCCCGCGGCGCACGCCTTGGTCAACCCCAATCAGCCCGGTTGTGGTTTTGCCAGCAAGCATTTGGCCGGCGTGGGGGTGATGTTCTATGTGCTGCTGGCCACCCGCGCATGGTTGCGCGACCAAGGCTCATTTGCCCACAGCCACGCACCTGCCATGGATGATTTGTTGCCTTTGGTGGCTTTGGGTACGGTGGCCGATGTGGTGGTGCTCGATGACAACAACCGCCGCTTGGTGCACCAAGGGCTTGAGCGCATGCGCAAAGGCCGCATGCCAGCGGGCATGATGGCTTTGTTGCAGGTGGCAGGTCGCGATTTTCAAGGGGTCACGGCCCAAGATTTGGGCTTTGCACTGGCGCCACGCATCAATGCCGCCGGCCGCATGACCCACATGCGCATGGGCATTGAATGCCTCTTGAGCGAAGATGCCGATCAAGCACTGCGCTGGGCCCAAGAGCTGGATCGGGTCAATGCCGATCGCCGCGAGGTTGAAAGCGAGATGCAAGACCAGGTCATGGATTGGGTGCGCACTCAGTGGCA
>CAWUNN010000024.1:0-12028 GCA_963923185.1 uncultured Limnohabitans sp.
TTTCACGCCCTCCCAAAGCGGCCACCCGGCGCGAGAACTCGCCTGGGGCCAAGGTGTCGGTGCCCTTGAAGAGCATGTGCTCCAGCACATGGGCAATGCCGGTTTTGCCATCGACCTCGTCCATGGATCCGACCCGAACCCACACCATGTGCACGGCGGTGGGCGCACGGTGATCGGGTTTGATGATCACCTGCATGCCATTGGCCAGGGTGTGCTGCTCGATGCCATGGCCCAGGGCTGCGCCGGCCTGAGTGGTCACTGGCGCTGAGGCTGGCGTTTGCGCCATGGTCATGCCCCACGCGACATAGGCGATGGCGACACACAACCAAAAAGAGATGCGTTTCATAGACAATATAGGTTTGAATGTGAGGTGCCGCGGTCTTTTGACCACGCTGGCTTGCATTCTAGAAACACCCATTCGCATGTTCAGCTTTTTCAAGAAAAAAAACCCTGAAGCCACTCAGGCCTCAGTCCCTGAAGCCGTGGCCAGCTCTGAGCCAGCGACCGAGCCAGGAACAGCTTTTGAGCAACCACCCGCACCGGCGCGCAGCAGCTGGTTGAGTCGATTGCGCAACGGTTTGCGACGCACGGGCAGCCAGATTGCGCAAGTGTTTACCGGCGCCACCATCGATGACGAGCTGTATGAAGAATTGGAAACCGCCCTGTTGCTGGCCGATGCAGGGGTCAAGGCCACGCAACATCTGTTGCAAGACCTCAAGCAAAGGGTCAAAGCCAGTGGCACCCAAGACCCGGTGGCCGTCAAAGCCTTGTTGGCCGACGCCATCGCCGAACTGCTGCAGCCTTTGCAAGCCAATTTGGTGATCGGTGCCCATGCCCCCACCGTGATCATGGTGGCCGGCGTCAATGGAGCCGGCAAGACCACCTCGATTGGCAAGCTGACTCGGCATTTGACCGACCAAGGGGCCAGCGTGCTGTTGGCCGCTGCTGACACCTTCAGGGCCGCAGCACGCGAACAGTTGGGGGTGTGGGCCGACCGCACCCGGGTCGACATTGTGAGCCAAGAAGGCGCAGACCCCGCCGCCGTCAGCTTTGACGCCATCAGCGCTGGCAAAGCCAGAGGCCGCGACGTGGTGCTGGTTGACACCGCAGGCCGCTTGCCGACCCAGTTGCATCTGATGGACGAGCTGAAAAAAATCAAGCGCGTGGTGCAAAAGGCCGACCCCAGCGCCCCGCACGAGGTGCTGCTGGTGATCGATGGCAACACCGGCCAAAATGCATTGGCGCAGGTGCAAGCTTTCGACCAGGCTCTGGATCTGACCGGCTTGGTGGTGACCAAGCTCGATGGCACGGCCAAAGGTGGGGTTCTGGCCGCCATCGCTTTGTGGAGCCGTGAGCGAGCACTAACTCAAGGGCGTGGCATTGCCGTTTATTTCATCGGGGTGGGTGAGCAGTTGCAGGATTTGGAGCGTTTTGACGCCCAAGAATTCGCCCAAGCCCTGCTGGGCTGACTCACCAATTAAGGGATTACCCTAGTCTCATGTCAAGAATTTGGCACTCTAGCTCTATGAGTGCTAACATTCAGACATAGGTATTCCCTAGGAGACCCCTCATGACGGCTTTGACAACTCAGCACAATGCTTTGGTGGCCAATCCGTGGTCACTGATTCCGCCACTGGGCCATTTGGATGCGTACATCTCGGCTGTGAACCGCATGCCCTTGCTCACCCTGCAAGAAGAACAAGACTTTGCCCGTGCCTTGAAAAACGACAACGACTTGGACGCCGCCGGTAAATTGGTGATGTCGCACCTGCGTTTGGTGGTCTCGGTCTCGCGCCAATACCTGGGCTATGGCCTGCCCCATGCCGACCTGATCCAAGAAGGCAACGTGGGCCTCATGAAAGCCGTGCGCCGCTTTGACCCCGATCAAGGCGTTCGACTGGTCAGCTACGCCATGCACTGGATCAAGGCCGAAATCCACGAGTACATCTTGCGCAATTGGCGCATGGTCAAAGTGGCCACCACCAAAGCCCAGCGCAAACTGTTTTTCAATCTGCGCTCACTCAAGCAAAGCCTGCGCGCCCAAGCAGATCATGGACATGACACTTTGACCCAGGCTCAGGTCGATGTGGTGGCCCGACAGCTTGATGTCAAGCGCGAAGATGTGATGGAGATGGAAGCCCGCATGGCCGGAGGCGATGTGATGCTGGACCCGGCACCGCGCGAAGATGGCGAAGAGGCTTTTGGCCCCATCACTTACTTGGCCGATGCCGACCACGAACCCACGGCCATGATCGAGTCACGGCAACGCGACGTGATGATGACCGATGGTTTGTCCAGCGCACTCGAAGCCTTGGATGAGCGCAGCCGCCGAATCGTGCAAGAGCGTTGGCTGAAGGTCAATGACGATGGCTCGGGCGGCATGACTTTGCACGAACTGGCTGCCGAGTACGGCGTCAGTGCCGAGCGCATCCGCCAAATTGAAGTGGCGGCCATGAAAAAAATGAAAGCAGCGCTGGCCAGTTACGCTTGAACCCACTGGCGTGACCTGTGGTCTAGGATGGAGCGCACCCACAACCCTGCACACCGCTCAGTGGGCGTGCAGGGCTCTTCCCATACAGGATCAGTGTCCAGTCAGATCAGACGGTGACGTCTTTGGCCGTGTCAGCGTACTCGGCGATTTGGTCAAAATTCATGTACTTGTAGACGCTGGCAGCGTCTTTGTTCACGATGCCAACCGCCTCGTGGTACTGGGCCACGCTGGGGATCTTGCCCAGCTTGGAGCACACGGCCGCCAACTCGGCCGAGACCAAAAACACGTTGGTGTTCTTGCCCAATCGGTTGGGGAAATTGCGGGTGCTGGTTGAAACCACTGTGGCGCCTTCGCGAACCTGGGCCTGATTGCCCATGCACAGCGAGCAGCCCGGCATTTCAGTGCGGGCACCGGCGGCACCAAAGGTGGCGTAGTGACCTTCTTTGATCAACTCGTCTTGATCCATCTTGGTGGGCGGGGCCACCCACAGTTTGACGGGGATGTCGCGCGCGCCACCCAACACCTTGGACGCCGCCCGGAAGTGGCCAATGTTGGTCATGCAAGAGCCGATGAAGGCCTCGTCGATGGCCGTGCCCGCCACTTCAGACATGAACTTGGCGTCATCTGGGTCGTTGGGGCAGCAAACGATGGGCTCTTTGATGTCGTTCAGGTCAATCTCGATGACGGCCGCATATTCGGCGTCTGAATCGGCCTGAAGCAGATCGGGCTTGGCCAACCAAGCCTCGACCGCCTTGATGCGGCGCTCGAGTGTGCGCTTGTCTTCGTAGCCATGGGCAATCATGTTCTTCATCAGCACCACGTTCGAGCGCAGGTACTCGATGATGGGTTCTTTGTTCAGCTTGATGGTGCAACCGGCGGCCGAGCGCTCGGCGCTGGCGTCCGAGAGTTCAAAGGCTTGTTCGACCTTCAGGTCGGGCAGTCCTTCGATCTCCAGGATGCGGCCTGAGAACACGTTCTTCTTGCCCTTTTTCTCGACTGTCAACAAACCAGCCTTGATGGCATACAAAGGGATGGCATGCACCAAGTCGCGCAGGGTGACGCCCGGTTGCATTTGCCCTTTGAAGCGCACCAACACCGACTCGGGCATGTCCAGTGGCATGACGCCCGTGGCGGCACCAAAGGCCACCAAGCCAGAGCCTGCGGGGAACGAGATGCCTATCGGGAAACGGGTGTGGCTGTCGCCTCCCGTGCCCACGGTGTCAGGCAACAACAGGCGATTCAACCAAGAGTGGATCACACCGTCACCGGGTCGCAAAGCCACACCGCCTCGGTTGCTGATGAAGGTGGGCAGTTCGCGGTGCATCTTGACGTCCACGGCCTTGGGGTAGGCCGCGGTGTGACAAAACGATTGCATCACCAAGTCGGCCGAAAAGCCCAGACAGGCCAGGTCTTTGAGCTCGTCGCGGGTCATGGGGCCGGTGGTGTCTTGGCTGCCCACGGTGGTCATCTTGGGTTCGCAGTAGGTGCCCGGGCGAATGCCCTTGCCTTCGGGCATGCCGCAGGCGCGACCCACCATCTTTTGCGCCAAGGTGAAGCCTTTGCCGCTGTCCTTGGGAGCTTGGGGCAAACGGAACACGGTCGACGCTGGCAGGCCCAAAAACTCTCGCGCTTTGCCCGTCAATGAGCGACCAATGATGAGGTTGATGCGACCACCAGCACGGACTTCGTCGAGCAACACGTCGCTTTTGAGTTGGAACTCAGAGACCACCGCGCCGTTGCGGGTGATTTTGCCGTCGTAGGGCAGCACCTCGATGACGTCGCCCATCTCGAGTTTGTTGACATCGACCTCGATCGGCAGCGAACCAGAGTCTTCTTGGGTGTTGAAGAAAATCGGGGCGATCTTGCCACCCAGGGTCACGCCGCCAAAGCGTTTGTTGGGCACAAAAGGAATGTCTTGGCCGGTGGCCCAGATCACGCTGTTGGTGGCCGACTTGCGCGATGAACCGGTGCCCACCACGTCGCCGACATAGGCCACCAGATGACCTTTTTTCTTGAGGTCTTCAATGAACTGAATCGGGCCGCGCACACCGTCTTGTTCGGGCTTGAAGGCCGCATCAGGACGGGTGTTTTTGAGCATGGCCAGGTAGTGCATGGGAATGTCGGGTCGGCTCCAGGCGTCAGGGGCCGGTGACAAGTCATCGGTGTTGGTCTCGCCGGGCACTTTGAACACGGTGACGGTGATGCTCTTGGGCACTTCGGGTCGGCTGGTGAACCATTCGGCATCGGCCCAGCTTTGCATGACTTCGCGGGCTTTGGCATTGCCAGCTTTGGTCTTTTCGGCGACATCATGGAAGGCATCGAACATGAGCAAAGTTTTCTTCAAACCTTGGGCGGCCACAGAAGCGACCTCAGAGTCATCGAGCAAATCGATCAAAGGCTTGACGTTGTAGCCGCCCACCATGGTGCCCAGCAACTCGGTGGCCTTGGCCTTAGAGACCAAGCCCACTTGGAGGTCGCCGTGCGCCACAGCGGCCAAAAACGAGGCTTTGACTTTGGCCGCATCGTCCACGCCAGGGGGCACACGATGGGTCAAGAGGTCTAGCAAAAAGGCATCTTCGCCTTGCGGGGGTTGCTTGATCAGTTCGATCAGTTCGGCCACCTGTTTGGCGTCCAAAGGCAAAGGGGGAATGCCCAACGCAGCGCGTTCAGCGGCGTGGTCTCGATAAGCTTTCAACATGATGGACTCCTGATGGAAAAGTGTGGTTTATTTTTGGGCCAGACCATGGCCTGGCTGCGATTCAAAAAGCCCAGGTGGCGGGGCCAGTTTTTGAGCCTCTGCCACCTGATGCTGGGCACGGCTTTGGCACATGTCGGCCAAACGTTGACCCAGGTGGGTGTTCATGAGCATGGACTTGTCAGACAACTGGATCCAAACCGCACCCTTGGCGCTGTCTTCCAGCCGAATCGCACCGGTGGCCGATTGAACTGGAGTCAAGTGGTAAATCTGGTCTTTGATGAACAGGTTAAAGCGCCCCAACTCTTTCGAGTCACGCAACAAAGTGACCGATTGACCCAATTCGCAAGGCATTCTGCCGGTGTGAATTTGATCAGCGATGACCTGCAATTCAGGGGGTAAATCGGTGGTCGCGGCCACAGGCTGTGCCGATGGTTCTTCGATGGCTTTTTTGGTCTTGGGCTTGGCGGCCTTTTTGGCGCGGGACTCGATCGATGGGGTGTTGGCAGGCGAGCTTTGGGCCTGCGCCCCCATGTGGCACAGCCAGGCGAGCGACATCAGCAACGACAAGTGAAAGTGGCGCATGGGCATGGTCTCAGACTGATGTGAAATATTTTCTCACTTCGGCAGGCATGGGCCGGCCCGTGTCGTGAGCCCTTTGCAGCAACTGCCAAAAGAATCTGTAACTGGCTCTGTCGTGCAATTGACCGGCATGGCTGATCGGTGCCCAGTCGAGGGCTTCGGCCGCCAACAAGATGGTGGCGGCGTTTTCAATGTCGCGCGCGTCAGGTGCCAGCGCATCCAAAATGGGTCTGATTTGAGCCGGATGGATGCTCCACATGCGGGTGAAACCCAATTCGCGCGAAGCACGCCGGGCTGCCATGCGGATGGCATCGGTGTCCGAGAACTCGGTGATGACGCTGTGCGAAGGCACTTTGCCGTGGGCATGACAGGCACTGGCAATCTCCAGTTTGGCCCGCACCACCAAAGGATGGGTGAATTGACCTTGCACCCCCAACCCCTCGGACGGGATGGCGCCAGCGTGGGCCGAGACAAAGTCCATCAGGCCAAAGCTGATCGAGTTCACCCTGGGGTGGGCTGCGATGTCAAAAGCCCGGTGGACCGCGCCGGGTGATTCCAGCAAGACCTGAACAGGCAAGTGGGCCGCACCAGCTGCATCGATGGCCGCCACTGCCATGTCGACATCGGCCACGGTTTCGACCTTGGGCACCATGATGTGCGTCAAACGCCGCCCCGCTTGACCCGCGATGGTGGCGATGTCGGCTTGAAATGACGGGTGATCGACCGGGTGCACACGCACGCCCACCCGAGCTTGGGGCTGGGCCGCCAAGGCCAACTCGACCACCAACTGAGCATGCTCGGCCTCGGCACCGACAGCCGCGCCATCTTCACAGTCCAAGGTGACATCGAACACACAGGCGCCAAACTCTTGCGTCATTTCAGCCTGCAATTGCAGGCTTTTGCGCATGCGCACCTCAACGCCACTGTAGTGGTCACAGACCGGCAGATGAACGCCGCCGGCCTGAGCACCTAGCAACACCTCACGCGGGTGTTTTTTGGGCGTGCTGGCTGTCATGAGCGAGATCAGAGCAGGTGCGCCACGCCAGCTTGCTCTTCTTGCAACTCTTTCAAAGTCTTGTTGATGCACTGTTGGCTGAAGGCGTCAATGTCCAGGCCTTCAACCACTTGGTACTCGCCGTTGGCGCAAGTCACGGGGAAACCAAACATGACCTCTTTGGGGATGCCATACCAGCCTTGAGAGGCGATGCCCATGGTGACCCACTTGCCTTGGGTGCCCAGGGCCCAATCACGCATGTGGTCGATGGCCGCATTGGCAGCCGATGCGGCCGAAGACAGCCCTCGGGCTTCGATGATGGCCGCACCGCGTTTGCCCACGGTCGGCAAAAACACAGTTTCGTTCCAGACTTGGTCATTGATCAGGGTCTTGACCTCTTGGCCACCGATGGTGGCAAAACGGTAATCGGCGTACATGGTGGGCGAGTGGTTGCCCCACACGCACAATTTTTCGATGTCGGCCACGGCTTTGCCCGTTTTGGCAGCAATTTGGCTGGCTGCACGGTTGTGATCCAAACGCAACATGGCGGTGAAATTTTTGGCCGGCAAATCGGGGGCCGATTTCATGGCGATGTAAGCGTTGGTGTTGGCTGGATTACCCACCACCAGCACTTTCACATTGCGGCTGGCCACTGCGTTCAAGGCCTTGCCTTGGGCCGTGAAAATCTGAGCATTGGCAGCCAGCAAGTCAGCGCGCTCCATGCCCGGGCCACGGGGACGGGCGCCCACCAACAAAGCGTAATCGGTGTCTTTGAAAGCGGTGTTGGCGTCAGCATGAGCCTCCATGCCGGCCAACAGGGGGAATGCGCAGTCTTGCAACTCCATCATCACGCCCTTGAGTGCCTTTTGGGCTTTTTCGTCGGGGATTTCAAGCAATTGCAGGATCACGGGCTGGTCTTTGCCCAACATTTCGCCAGATGCAATGCGAAACAACAGGGCGTAACCGATTTGACCTGCGGCACCAGTGACGGCAACGCGAACGGGCTTTTTGCTCATGAGAAATCTCCAGGATGTAAAAAATGGGGGTGAACGCCGACCAGAGCCGACCTTGTCCCGAAGTTTACCCTCGAAAACCCTGAAACCAGCCCTCTTATGTCTTATAGAAGATATGATACGCCGTTGACAGCGACCTGACATGTCTCAGGTGAACACCCATCCCAACGCAATGCCTGCCCACCCCGCCCCTGCCGAACATCAGATCGCTGGCACAGCCACCGAACCAGCTCTGACCCTGTCGGTCCCTGCATTCAGTCCTTTGTACCAACAAATCAAAGGTTTGATTTTGCAAAGCCTGCAATCGGGCGAATGGAAACCGGGAGAAGTCATCCCAAGCGAGATGGATTTGGCCGTCCGATATCGGGTCAGCCAAGGCACTGTGCGAAAAGCCATCGACGAGTTGGCGGCCGAGAACCTGCTGATGCGCCGCCAAGGCAAGGGCACCTTTGTCGCCACCCATGCCGAACAACAGGTTCAATACCGTTTTTTGCGATTGATCCCTGACCCAGGTCATGAAGGCTTGCCCGCCAAGGCCGAGCGACGCATCATCGATTGCAAGCGCATTCGCGCCCATGCCGAGACCGCCCGCAGCCTGGGCTTGCGTGCGGGTGATGGCGTGATTTTGGTCAAACGGGTGCTTTTATTCGCAGATGTGCCCACCATTTTGGAAGACATCTGGTTGCCAGCCATCCCGTTCAAGGGCCTGACGCTTGAGCGACTGCAAGACTGGCGCGGCCCCATGTACGCCATGTTCGAGTCAGAGTTTGGCGTGCGCATGGTGCGCGCCCAAGAGCAGGTTCGGGCCGTGTCGCCTGACTTGGAGCAATGCCAATGGTTGGGTCTGGCTGGTCCAGCCCCCTTGCTGAGTGTCGAACGGGTGGCCTACACCTACAACGACACCCCCATGGAGGTGCGCCGCGGTTTGTATCGAACCGACCGGCATCATTACTTCAACACGCTCAATTGATGAAATGACATCGATGCCGATCATGGACTTTGCCCTTGAAACCCTGCTGTCAGTTTATGGGTGTGCAATAGAATTTGTGCACACTCAACGAGTTTGAACCCGTTTCGTGAATTTGATCCAAGAAAGCCACCCCATGTCTGAAGCGAAAACCCAAAGACCAGAATTCCGCAACATCAACGCCTTCAAAGACCTCACCACCTACCGCCTGCCCGCAGCTGGCATTGTGTCCATCTTGCACCGTGTCAGCGGCGCGTTGATGTTTTTGTTGTTGCCCCTGATCATTTGGCTGTTTGACACTTCGGTGTCCAGTGAATACTCGTTTGCCCGCTTCAAGGCTGCCTTCAACATCGGCGTGGGGCTGGTCCCTGGCTGGCTGGTCAAACTGATTGTTTTGGCCTTGATTTGGGCCTACTTGCACCATTTGTGTGCAGGCTTGCGACACCTGTACATGGATGCACGCCATGCCGTCAGCAAAGAATTTGGCAAATCATCTGCGGTGATCACTCTGGTGATCAGCTTGGGACTGACGGTGGTGTTGGGCGCCAAACTGTTTGGTCTGTACTGAGAATCTGAGGGAGAAAAAACATGTCTGTGAACTACGGAGCCAAGCGCATCGTCGTAGGTGCGCACTACGGGTTGCGCGATTGGTTGGCGCAACGCGTCACCGCCGCGCTGATTGCACTGTTTACCTTGGCTGTCTTGCTGCAAGTGTTGTTGGGTCAGGGCGAGATCGGCTACGACAAATGGGCAGGTATTTTTGCGGCCCAATGGATGAAAGCCCTGACTTTTGCCGTGGTGCTGGCCTTGATCTACCACGTGTGGATTGGCATGCGCGACATCTGGATGGACTATGTCAAACCGGTCGGTGTGCGCCTGGTGTTGCAAGTGTTCACCATCGTTTGGTTGGTCGCATGTGGCGGCTGGACCGTGCAAGTTCTCTGGAGGCTTTGATTCATGTTCTCAGCAAGCAATATCGCACGTCGCAAGTTTGACGTGGTCATCGTGGGCGCCGGTGGTTCGGGCATGCGTGCGTCCCTGCAATTGGCTCGTGCCGGCCTGAATGTGGCGGTGTTATCCAAAGTATTTCCCACCCGCTCTCACACCGTGGCAGCCCAAGGGGGCATCGGCGCCAGTTTGGGCAACATGTCAGAGGACAACTGGCACTATCACTTTTACGACACCGTCAAGGGTTCAGACTGGTTGGGCGACCAAGACGCCATCGAGTTCATGTGCCGCGAAGCGCCCAAAGTGGTCTATGACCTGGAACACATGGGCATGCCCTTTGACCGCAACCCCGATGGCACCATCTACCAACGTCCCTTTGGTGGCCACACCGCCAATTACGGCGAAAAACCCGTGCAACGCGCTTGCGCCGCAGCCGACCGCACAGGCCACGCCATGCTGCACACCCTGTACCAGCAAAACGTCAAGGCCCGCACCAGCTTTTTTGTCGAGTGGATGGCCCTGGATTTGATCCGTGATGCAGACGGTGACGTGGTCGGTGTGACCGCCATGGAGATGGAAACCGGCGACTTGTTCATTTTGGAAGCCAAAACTGTGATGCTGGCCACGGGCGGTGCTGGCCGCATCTTTGCTGCATCGACCAACGCCTTCATCAACACCGGTGACGGCTTGGGCATGGCCGCTCGGGCTGGCATTCCACTGGAAGACATGGAGTTCTGGCAATTCCACCCCACTGGCGTCGCCGGTGCAGGGGTATTGTTGACCGAAGGCTGCCGTGGTGAAGGCGCGATTTTGCTCAACAGCGAAGGCGAGCGCTTCATGGAGCGCTATGCACCCACCCTGAAAGACTTGGCCCCACGCGATTTTGTGTCGCGCTCGATGGATCAAGAGATCAAAGAAGGCCGTGGCTGTGGTCCCAACAAAGATTACGTGCTGCTCAAGTTGGACCACCTGGGTGCTGAGACCATCATGAAGCGCCTGCCATCTGTCTACGAAATCGGTCACAACTTTGCCAACGTGGACATCACCAAAGAACCGATCCCAGTCGTGCCGACCATCCACTACCAAATGGGCGGCATTCCGACCAACATCCATGGTCAAGTGGTCATGCAAACCGCCACCCACCATGCCGAGCCCATCCATGGTTTGTATGCCGTGGGCGAGTGCTCTTGCGTGTCGGTGCACGGCGCCAACCGCCTGGGGACCAACTCGCTACTGGATTTGTTGGTCTTTGGCCGAGCCGCTGGCAATCACATTGTGGACTTCAACCTGAAGAACAAGAACCACAAGCCCATTCCAGCCGATGCCGCCGACCGCACCCTGGCTCGCTTGGCCCGCCTCGAATCTGCCAGCCAAGGCGAGTACGCTCAAGATGTGGCCAATGACATCCGCTCAACCATGCAACGCCACGCGGGGGTGTTCCGCACGCAAGCGAGCATGGACGAGGGCGTCCAAAAGATTGCCGCCATCCGCGAGCGTGTCAAAGCCATCGGTCTGAAAGACCACTCGAAGGTCTTCAATACCGCCCGCATCGAAGCACTGGAGGTCGAAAACCTGATCGAATGCGCCCAGGCCACCATGGAATCTGCTGCCGCTCGCAAAGAAAGCCGTGGCGCTCATACCGTGGACGATTACAGCGACACGGCTGAGCACCCCAACGGTCGCAATGACCGCGATTGGCTCAAGCACACCCTGTGGCACAGCGCCAGCAACAGCCTGACCTACAAACCCGTCAACCTCAAACCCCTGACCGTCGAGAGCGTCGAGCTCAAGGTCCGCACATTCTGAGCCGGAGTCCCCACATGCAACGCACATTCAAGATTTACCGCTACGACCCCGACAAGGATGCCAAGCCTTACATGCAAACCGTCACCATCGAACTCGATGGCCACGAGCGCATGTTGCTCGACGCCCTGATCAAACTCAAGGCACAAGACCCCACCCTGTCATTCCGTCGCTCATGCCGCGAAGGCGTTTGCGGCTCGGACGCCATGAACATCAATGGTAAGAATGGATTGGCTTGCCTGACGAACATGCGCAGCCTGCCCGAGACCATCGTCTTGAAACCCCTGCCTGGTCTGCCCGTCGTTCGCGATCTGATTGTGGACATGACCCAGTTCTTCAAGCAGTATCACTCGATCAAGCCGTATTTGGTCAACGACACCCTGCCCCCAGAAAAAGAGCGCTTGCAGTCGCCCGAAGAGCGCGACGAGCTCAACGGCTTGTACGAGTGCATTTTGTGTGCCAGTTGCTCGACCAGTTGCCCCTCTTTCTGGTGGAACCCCGACAAATTCGTCGGGCCTGCTGGTTTGCTGCAAGC
>CAWUNN010000025.1:0-11993 GCA_963923185.1 uncultured Limnohabitans sp.
TTGGGCATTGGATTGACAGCCATGGGCGTCAGTTTGGTGATACGCAAACCTGACCTGCAAGCTTCATGAAGCGCTCTTAGAATCACCTTTTGCAATTGAATTGAGTCACACCATGAGTAAAAAACGCATTGCTGTCATCGCTGGTGACGGCATCGGCAAAGAGGTCATGCCCGAGGGCGTGCGCGTGCTGGACGCTGCAGCCCGCAAATACGGCATCGATTTGCAATTTGATCACTTTGATTTTTCAAGCTGGGATTACTTTGAGCGCCATGGCCAAATGATGCCCGACAACTGGCGCGATGTGGTCGGCTCGCACGATGCGATTTACTTTGGCGCAGTGGGTTGGCCGGCCAAAATTGCCGACCACGTGTCGCTTTGGGGTTCGCTGTTGCTGTTCAGGCGCGAGTTCGACCAATACATCAACTTGCGACCCGCGCGCTTGATGCCTGGCATCACTGCACCGGTGGTGCGCAAAGACGGCAGCCCGCGTCAACCGGGCGAGATTGACATGTACATCGTGCGTGAAAACACCGAAGGCGAGTATTCGGCGGTCGGCGGTCGCATGTTTGCTGGCACCGAGCGCGAGATGGTCATGCAAGAGTCGATCTTCACCCGCTATGGGGTGGATCGCGTGCTGAAATTTGCGTACGAGTTGGCGCAATCGCGGCCCAAGAAGCATCTCACCAGTGCCACCAAGTCCAATGGCATCGCCATCACCATGCCGTATTGGGATGAACGTTTGGCCGAGATGGCCAAACAATACCCGCAGGTCAATACCGATAAATTTCACATCGACATCTTGACCGCACATTTTGTGCAACGCCCCGATTTTTTTGATGTGGTGGTGGCCAGCAATTTGTTTGGCGACATCCTCAGCGATTTGGGCCCCGCTTGCACTGGCACCATTGGCATTGCACCCAGTGCCAATTTGAACCCAGAGCGCAAATTCCCCTCGTTGTTTGAGCCGGTGCACGGCTCAGCCCCTGACATCGCGGGCAAAGGGCTGGCCAACCCCATCGGTCAGATCTGGTGTGGCGCCATGATGCTTGAATTTTTGGGTCACAAGCTAGCGCACGACGGCATATTGGCAGCCATTGAAAAAGTGCTGGCCCCAGATAGCCACGCACCCAAAACCCCGGACATCGGCGGCACCGCCAGCACGGCGGACCTGGGACGAGCCATCGCGCAGGCACTGGACTGAATTTCGGGTTTTCACTGACCCTGTTGCGTCTAAAATCGCAACAAGTGGTCTGAGAATCGGTGTTCTATCCATTGACATGCATTTCAGCCTTGGTTCAAATGATTGTTCGGTTCAGAAATTTTCTATCCCGGCCCATTCAGCGTTGACCCAAAGTCTTCTACCCTTCATTCAGAGGTTTTTTGTGAACAAAGCAGAACTCATTGAGCACATTGCCAAACAAGCCGACATATCCAAGGCCGCTGCCACCCGTGCGCTCGAGGCGACCATGGGTGCGGTGCGCACCACCTTGAAAAAAGGAGGTTCGGTTTCCTTGGTTGGTTTTGGAACATTTGCGGTATCCAAAAGGGCTGCCCGCACCGGGCGCAACCCACGCACTGGCGCTGCGATTAAAATCAAAGCTGCCAAGATTCCTAAGTTTCGCCCTGGCAAAGCACTGAAAGATGCCCTCAACTGAAATTGAGATCGGGGGTGCTTAGCTCAGTTGGTAGAGCGGCGCCCTTACAAGGCGTAGGTCGGCGGTTCGACCCCGTCAGCACCCACCACCCCGAGAAGGCGAACGAGGTTCGCCTTTTTCTTTGAATCCAGGAAGATCGAATGTTTGAATTTGTCCGCCGTCACAACAGGATCATGCAGTTCCTGCTGTTTTTGTTGATATTCCCCTCCTTTGTGATGTTCGGCATTGATGGATACAACCGTTTTCGCGACAAGGGCAACCAAGTGGCCGAAGTCGATGGGGTGGCGATCACCCAAGATGAATGGGACTTCAGCCATCGCCAGCAAATAGAGCGGTTGCGCGCACAAATGCCCAGTGTCGACGCCAAAATGTTTGACACCCCTTACGCCAAATTTGCCTCACTCGAGGGCATGGTCCAAGAGCGCACTGTGCAAGCAGCGGCCAAGCGCCTGATGCTCGATGTCAGCGATCAGCGTTTGGCCAATGCCTTGCAAAAAGACCCCACCATTGCCAGTTTGCGCAAGCCCGATGGCAGTTTGGACATGGATCGCTATCGTCAGTTGGCGGCCGCTCAAGGCATGACCCCCGAGATGTTGGAGTCACGCATTCGAAGCGATTTGATTCAGCGCCAAGTGATCGATGGCGTGGCCGAGTCTGCCTTCATGCCTGAGGTGTTGACTCGGCTCAGCCTGGCCTCTTATTTAGAACCTCGTGAAATCCAAGTGGCCGTGTTTGAGCCAGCTACCCTGGGGTTCAAGCCCACCGATGAGGACTTGAATGCCTTTTTGCAAAAAAATCAAGCCCGGTATCAGAAACCCCAAACGGCTGACATTGAATACGTCGTTCTGGAGTTGGCTCAGGTCGAAAAAGATGTGGTCTTGCCCGAAGCGGATGTGCGCACCTACTATGAGCAAAATCTGCAAGCCCTGCAATCCAAAGAAGAGCGCCGTGCCAGTCACATTTTGATCAATGCGCCCAAGGGCATGGCCGCCGATGAGCGGACCCAAGCCAAACAAAAAGCGCAACAGATCCTGGATCAAGTCAAAAAGCAGCCCAAAGACTTTGCCAAGCTGGCCACGCAATACTCTCAAGATCCTGGCTCTGCATCCAAGGGGGGTGACCTGGATTACGCTGGGCGTGGCGTCATGGTCAAACCGTTTGAAGATGCGTTGTTTGCCTTGAAGCTTGGCGACATCAGTGATTTGGTCGAGTCTGAATTTGGCTACCACATCATCTTGCTCAAAGACATTCGCAAGCCTGCGCAAAAAACCTTTGAGCAAGCCCGTCCAGAGTTGGAAAAAGAACTGCGTCGCCAGCAGGCTCAACGCAAATTTGCCGAAGTGGCAGAACAGTTCTCCAATGGGGTCTACGAGCAAGCCGACAGTTTGAAGCCCGTGGCCGAGCGCCTCAAGTTGTCGGTGCAGCATGCCTCAGGCGTCACGCCTCAATCGCGCAGCACCGAAGCATGGGCCAAACCCAAGGTATTGAGCGCCTTGTTCAGTGCCGAATCGACCGAGCGCAAACGAAACACCGAAGCCATTGAGATCGGGCCCAACCAATTGATTTCTGCCCGTTTGCTCAACCACAGCCCATCGCGCGCCTTGACTTTGGAAGAGGCCCGCTCCCAAGTGTCCCGCGATTGGGCCCAAGAGCGTGCCGCTGACAAAGCCAAAGCCGATGGTGCGGCGGCCTTGAAGTCTTGGCAAGAGCAGCCCCAAAGCGCCAAATTGCCCGGCGCAGTCAAGATCAACCGACAACAAACCGCAGGCCTCGCACCCGAGGTGGTTCAGGCCGCCTTGGGGGCGTCTGCCGATGTGCTTCCCAAATGGTTGGGCGTTGATTTGGGCGCCAAAGGTTATGCGGTGGTCAAGATCAACAAGGTGTGGCCGGCACAGATTTCAGCGGCCAACCAAGCCGAGCAAGATCGCGTGGTTCAAGCCCAGGCCAATGCCCAAGCCCAAGCCTACCTCAGTCACCTTAAAACCAAACTGGGCGTGCACTACTCGACGGCCAAGCCCTCTGGATTCTGATCCAGACGGGTGGGTGACAGCCGACAGGCGTTATAATGGCGCTCTGCGGTGGCTGTAGCTCAGTTGGTAGAGTCCCAGATTGTGATTCTGGTTGTCGTGGGTTCGAGCCCCATCAGTCACCCCACCTGACACCCCAAGCCCCTGTCTTCACAGGGGCTTTTTCAATTCACCATCACCAGCTTGCCGCGCACCGCTCGCGACCCCATGCGGGCGTAGGCCTGCTTGAGGTCTTTCATGGGCATGGTGCAGTCGATCACTGGTTTGATCTTGCCTTGGGCATACCAAGTGGTCAGCTCGCGCATCATGGCGGCGTTCGCTTGAGGCTCTCGCCTTGAAAAATCACCCCAGAACACCCCGACGATGGCAGCCCCTTTGAGCAAAGCCAAATTCAGGGGCAAAGAGGGAATGGGGCCAGAGGCAAAGCCCACCACCAGGTAGCGCCCGCGCCAACCGATGGAGCGAAAGGCCGGCTCGGCCAAATCGCCCCCGACGGGGTCATAGATCACATCAGGCCCTTTGCCCTCGGTCAAAGCCTTGACTTCGTCGCGCAGGTGGTGTGTGCTGTAGTTGATGGTGGCGTCGGCACCGATGTGTCGGCACAGTTCGCACTTTTCATCGCTAGAGGCTGCTGCAATCACCCGGGCACCAGCGGCCTTGGCGATTTGAATGGCCGATGTGCCCACGCCCCCTGCAGCGCCCAGCACCAACACGGTTTCACCGGCTTTGAGTTGACCGCGATCGATCAAGGCATGGTGCGAGGTGGCATAAATCATGATGAAAGCCGCCGCATCCACGGCTGGGAAGCCATCGGGCAGGGGCAAACACAGTTTTTCAGGGGCCAGGGCATGGGTGCCAAACCCACCCGTGCCTGGCAGGCAGGCCACGCGTTGACCGATGGTCAAGCTGTTGACGCCTTGGCCCAGGGCTTCGATGACCCCAGCAAATTCGGACCCCGGCACAAAGGGCAGGGGCGGTTTCATTTGGTATTTGTTTTGGACGATCAACAGATCCGGGAAATTCAGGCTGGCCGCCTCGATGCGGATCAACACCTGGCCCGGACCCGGCGTGGGGGTGGGGATCTCTTTCCAATTCAGGGCATCGACGCCAACGGGGTTCTCGCATAGCCAAGCGTGCATGAAGGGTCTCCTTTAGCACTGATCATAAACGCACCGGGCGATCCTACAATGCCACTTTGAGGGCGACATGAACATACTGATTTGCAACGACGATGGGTATCAGGCACCCGGCATCAAGGCCTTGAGCGATGCGCTGCGCGACTTGGGCCGGGTCGAGGTGGTGGCGCCTGAGCAAAACAACAGCGCAAAATCCAATGCACTCAGCCTGCATTCGCCCCTGTACGTGCACCAAGCCCCCAATGGCGATCGCTATGTCAATGGCACGCCCGCCGATTGCGTTCACATTGCCTTGACGGGTTTGCTCGATTGGCGCCCCGATTTGGTGGTCTCGGGCATCAACAACGGGGCCAACATGGGGGACGACACCATTTACTCAGGCACGGTGGGGGCCGCCATGGAGGGCTACCTCATGGGTATACCGGCCATTGCTTTTTCTCAAACCGAAAAAGGCTGGAAGCACCTGGACGTCGCTGCACGCAAAGCCAGAGAACTGGTGGACCAGGTGAGCCAGTGCGGCATGCTGCAGGGCCCGCCATTTTTGTTGAATGTCAACATTCCCAACTTGCCCGAGCCCCAACTCAAGCCGGTGCAAATGTGTCGATTGGGGCGGCGCCACAGCGCCGAGCGCGTGATCACTCAGACCAATCCCAGGGGCGAGACCATGTATTGGATTGGCAGTGCAGGCCCTGCCAAAGACGATGCCGTGGGCACCGATTTTCATGCGACATTTCAGGGCCATGTGTCGGTGACGCCTTTGATGGTCGATTTGACCGACCATGCCGCTTTGAAGCATTGGCAAACTTTGTCGTTGGGCCAGGCATGAAATCCAGGCCTGCTTTCCCCGCCAAAATCGATTTGACTGCGGCCAAGCCTCAACCCACCAATCCGGCCAAAGCGGTGCCCAGCCCAGTGGCTGGCGGCGCCCCACCCAGTCCCAAGCCGGTGGCGCGCAAGCGAACTGCACCGCCCAAATGGGGTGAGGTGCAAGTGCCCCCTGTACAAGGCTTGGGCTTGGACTCGCATGCTGTGCGAGCGCGCATGATTCAGCGCTTGATGCAAGAGGGCATCGAGGACGAGATGGTGCTCAAGTCGATGACCGAGATCGAGCGCCATCGATTTGTCGATTCGGCCCTGGTCAATCAGGCCTACGAGGACACCAGTTTGCCCATCGGTTTGGGACAGACCATCTCTAAGCCCAGCGTGGTGGCCCGCATGATTTCATTGTTGCGACAGGGGCACAATTTGCGAGCCAATGGCAAGTTGGGCCGTGTGCTCGAGATCGGCACCGGTTGTGGATATCAGGCGGCCGTGCTCAGCCGATTGTCCAAAGAGGTCTACAGCATCGAACGATTGCGCGGACTACACGAGCGTGCTGTCGACAACTTGCGACATCTCAGGCAAGCCAATTTGCACCTGTTATTGGGCGATGGCATGCTGGGTTATCCGACGGGGGCACCCTATTCGGCCATCATTGCTGCTGCCGGTGGTGATGCTTTGCCTGATGTGTGGTTGCAGCAATTGGATGTCGGTGGGCGCTTGGTGGCTCCCATGGTGACGGCTCAGGGTCAGCAGGCTTTGGTCGTGGTCGATCGCACACCCACGGGCTTGAGCCAACAGGTCTTGGAAGCGGTACATTTTGTTCCCTTAAAATCAGGCATTGCTTGAACTTTTCCAAGATGCTTGTCCGTCAGTCGTGCCTTCGTGTTTGCTTGGCAGCTTGCTTGCTGCTACAGGCTTGTGCGCCCACCGTCAAACGCCCGGCTCCAATTGAAGATCGCTCTTCTGTGTCACGTCCCACCAGCTCAGTGGCTGGTGCTGTGGTGACCCCCACGCCGTCGAGCGAGCCTGGGACGTATGTGGTGCAGCGAGGTGACACACTGGCCAAAATTGGTTTCGATCACGGGGTCAGTTGGCGTGACATCGCGCGCTGGAATCAAATTGAAAACCCCAATGTGATCGAAATCGGGCAAGTGCTGCGCATCACAGGCCCCGTCGATGCGGCCCCTGCTCGACCCCTCACCTCCAGGCCATTGCCAGCCCAGGCGGCCGCCAGCCCCAAACCCAGTGCTGCGACAGCCCAAAGCTTGCCACCCACTGTGTCTGCCAATTCGGCTGCCAGTTCGGCTGCCAGTTCGGCTGCGCCTGTTGCGGGCTCGACAGCACCTGTGGCAGTGTCTGCCGATGATGCGCCGGCATTTGCCTGGCCCGTGGCCGGTGCCGTGCTCAACGGATTTGATGAGGCCCGCAACAAAGGCTTGGATTTGCAGGGCAAAGCAGGTGATGCCGTTCATGCGGCAGCAGATGGACGGGTGGTCTATGCCGGCTCAGGCCTGAGGGGCTATGGCAATCTGATCATTGTCAAACACAACAACACCTATTTGACCGCGTATGCACACAACCAGTCCTTGCTGGTCAAAGAAGACCAAGACGTGCAACGGGGGCAGAAAATCGCTGAAATGGGCAACACCGATGCCGATCAGGTGAAGTTGCATTTTGAAATCCGCAGGCAAGGCAAACCGGTGGACCCGACCCGTCTGTTGCCGCCGAGATGACCCTGGATGGACCTGCTGTGGGGACCCTCACACCCGCCACCTGAGACATGACCGATTCATCCACAGACACCCCCTTGATGGTTGACGCCTTAGACCTAGAAGGACAAGGCATTGCTCGCCGCGAAGATGGCAAGGTGGTCTTCATCGAAGGCGCCTTGCCCAACGAACACGTGCGGGTGCGGGTGCTGCGACGCAAAAACCAATGGGAGCAGGGCGTGATGCAAGACTTGTTGCGCAAGTCTCCTTTGCGGGTGCCGCCCCGTTGTCCGCATTTCGGTTTGATGGATGGGGCTTGCGGGGGGTGCAAGATGCAACACCTCGATGCTGCCGCTCAGGTCGCTGCCAAACAAAGGGTACTCGAGGACAATTTGTGGCATTTGGCCAAAGTCAAAGCCGAGACCATGTTGCCTGCCATCCATGGGCCGAGCTGGGGCTACCGTTACCGAGCCCGTTTATCGGTGCGCCATGTGATCAAAAAAGGCCAAGTGCTGATCGGTTTTCATGAGCGCAAAAGTCGCTACATCGCCGACATGCAAAGCTGCGCCATTTTGCCCCCGATGGTCAGTGATTTGCTGCTGCCCTTGCGGGCCTTGTTGGCGGGCATGGATGCCCGTGACACCTGTCCTCAAATTGAGTTGGCCTGTGGCGATGAAGTCATTGCCTTGGTCTTGCGACATTTGCAACCTTTGAGCGATGCCGATCGACATCGATTAAAGGCTTTCAGCCAGCAGCACCCTCGGGTGCAATGGTGGCTGCAGCCCAAAGGGCCCGATACCGTGCACCTGTTGGCTGAAGGTGGACCCGTCTTGTCCTATGCGCTGCCAGAGTTTGGCCTGAGCATGCCCTTCAGGCCCACCGATTTCACCCAAGTCAATCCGGCCATCAACCAGGTGTTGGTGAGCACGGCCTTGAAATGGTTGAATGTCCAAGCCCATGAGCGCGTCATCGATTGGTTTTGTGGGTTGGGCAACTTCCCCTTGCCTTTGGCCACGCGCGCCCACCAGGTGATGGGCATCGAAGGCAGCCAAGCGCTGGTCGATCGGGCCAGCCACAATGCGGCCCTGAATGCCCCACACTTGTCCTGCCGGCCCTCTTTTGTGGCTCGCAATTTGTTTGACATGACACCCGAGATGTTGGTGACCGACGGTGTCGCGGACAAATGGCTGATCGATCCACCTCGTGAGGGAGCATTCGCATTGGCCAAGGCATTGGCCGATTTGCATCAAGAAAAAAGGCCAGGTTGGCAAAGACCGTCACGCTTGGTCTACGTCAGTTGCAACCCCGCTACCTTGGCCAGAGACGCCGGCCTGCTCGTGCATCAAGCGGGGTACCGTTGCACCCATGCGGGCGTGATCAACATGTTTCCGCACACGGCCCATGTCGAGAGCATGGCAGTGTTTGAGCGCGTCGACACCGACGCTTGATCCATGCACCACACCCATATGGCGATGGGTGTGGTGAGACATTCACTGATCAGTCGCGCTCGCCGCCAAAAATACCCAGCAGGGCCAACAGGTTCTGGAACACATTGAGGATGTCCAGGTAAATGGCCAGGGTCGCGGTGATGTAATTGGTCTCGCCGCCGTCGATGACACGTTTGATGTCAAACAGCATGAAGGCGCTGAAGATCAAAATGGCCAAGGTCGAGATCACCAGCATGCCTGTGGTTGAGCCGACAAAGGCATTGATGATGCTGGCAATCATCAGGCCAATCACGCCTACAAACAACCACTGGCCCAAACCAGACAGGTCTCGGCGAATCACGCTGGCCAATGCCGCCATGGCAAAGAACACGCCTGCGGTGCCGCCAAAGGCGGTGATGATCAACTGCGGCCCATTGCGAAAGCCCAAAATCGAAGAGATCAGGCCTGACATCATCAAGCCCATGAAGAAGGTGAAGGCCAACAACACGCCCACACCTGCGGCCGAGTCTTTGGTGCGCTCGATCGCAAACATGAAGCCAAAGGCAATCGCCAAGAACAGCACCATGCCCAGGATGCCAGAGAAAGCCATGTGCAATCCGCTGGACACACCCAGCCACGCACCGATGACGGTGGGGACCAAGCTGATGGCCAACAGGGTGTAGGTGTTGCGCAAAACGCGATTGCGGTCAACTGCACCGACGCCCACATTGCGGTAGGAAACGGTTTGGATCTGATCGCTCATCTGAAGTTCTCCGAAAAAGCCTGCACATGCAGACGTGAACATTGTAAAGAAATGTGGCTGGAAGTCAAAAAAGTCTCCATCCACCCTCTCGATATGGGGGTTAAATGGGGTTTTGCAAGGCTTTCGCGGGCGCTATCATGCGGGCATGAAAACCAAACACACCCTGGAACTGTCTGACATCAAAAAGATCGCTGCTGCGGCCGAAGCCGAGGCTTTGGCCCACCAATGGGCTGTGACCATCGCCATCGTGGACGATGGCGGTCATTTGTTGTGGTTGCAACGCCTGGATGGGGCACCCGCTGCGTCTTCTTACATTGGACCGGGAAAAGCGCGCACGGCCGCATTGGGTCGACGCGAAACCAAAGTATACGAAGACATCATCAATCAGGGGCGCATCGCTTTTTTGAGTGCCCCTGAGATCGAGGGCATGCTCGAAGGTGGCGTGCCCATCGTCAAAGACGGGCAAGTCATCGGTGCCGTGGGGGTCAGCGGAGTGAAATCCAGTGAAGATGCCCAGATTGCCCGAGCAGGCATCGCCGCGTTGGGCTAAATATCGCCAGTTTCGGTCTGGGCGTCAGTAAGACAAGCGCTCGGGCCGAATTTCTTGCAAGATGGTGGTGGCAATCTCTTCGATGCTTTTGGTGGTCGTGGACAGCCACCTGATGCCAGAGCGGCGCATCATGGCCTCGGCCTCGTTGACCTCCATCCGGCAATTTTCCAGGCTGGCGTAACGAGAGTTGGGGCGGCGCTCGTTGCGAATTTCGCTCAATCGTTCAGGGTTGATGGTCAAACCAAACAACTTCGTGCGATGCGGCACCAAGGCCGGGGGCAGTTGGCGACGCTCAAAATCCTCGGGAATCAAGGGGTAGTTGGCCGCTTTCAGGCCATGCTGCATGGCCAGGTACAGGCTGGTTGGGGTTTTGCCAGATCGACTGACCCCTACCAAAATCACGTCGGCAATGTCCAAATCGGTGTTGAGCTGGCCATCGTCGTGCGAGAGGCTGAAATTGATGGCCTCGATGCGGTCGCTGTATTGTTGACTTTTGCTGACATCTGAAAAGCGGCCAATCCGGTGATTGGATTTGATGCCCAGTTCCAACTCCAACGGGTTGACAAAGGTGCTGAACATGTCCAGCAACATGCCCTTGCTATGGGCTTGGATCACTTGCAACACCTCTTCGTCGACCAAAGTGGTGAAGACGATGGGTTTATTGCCTTCGATTTTGGCCGTGTGGTTGATTTGCTGAACCGCCTGGTGGGCCTTGTCGACGCTGTCGACAAAGGGCAAGCGCACATGGCGCGGGGTCATCTCAAATTGGGCCAAGATGGCGTTGCCAAAGGTCTCGGCGGTGATGCCGGTCCCGTCCGAGATGAAAAATACAGTGCGATGGGCCATGGTGGTGCGCAAGGGTCGGGTAATTCCAGACCTCCACATTGGGCGCCTGCTCGAATTACAATGAACCCAATTATCTCGTATTCCCACATGCTGCCCTTCACCGCCTTCAAGCCACAACAACCCATGCGGTCGTTGGCAGCCATGTCGGCCCATGCCTTGACCGCTTCAAGGTTGGCCAGTGCCGTTTCAACTTTTGGAGCATTGAAATGTCAACCTTGTTTTCTCCGACCGCCCTGGTCGTACCGTTTGAAAACCTGAGAATGTCCGATGTCGAGGCCGTGGGCGGTAAAAACGCCAGCCTCGGTGAGATGATTTCACAATTGCCCCAAGGGGTTCGCGTGCCCACGGGCTTTGCCACCACCGCCCATGCGTTCAGACAGTTTTTGGCCCATGACGGTCTGGCCGATCGCATCAATCAAAAATTAGCCCAACTTAACACCGAAGACGTTCGGGCGCTGGCTGAGGCCGGCGCTGAAATTCGCCATTGGGTTGAAGAGCAACCTTTCCCGGCCGACTTGGAAGCCGAGATTCGCAAAGCCTTTGCCACTTTGTCGGCCGGTCATGCCCAAGCCTCTTTTGCGGTGCGATCTTCAGCCACGGCAGAAGATTTGCCTGATGCCTCGTTTGCCGGGCAGCAAGAAACCTTTTTGAACGTGGTCGGCATTGAGGATGTGCTGGCCAAAATGAAAGAGGTGTTTGCCTCCTTGTACAACGATCGTGCCATCAGTTATCGCGTGCACAAAGGCTTTGCGCATGCCGATGTGGCGCTATCGGCCGGTGTGCAGCGCATGGTGCGCTCTGACCTGGGGGCCGCTGGTGTGATGTTCACCATCGACACCGAGTCTGGATTTGAAGACGTGGTCTTCATCACCGCCAGTTATGGCTTGGGTGAGACGGTCGTGCAAGGCGCGGTCAATCCCGATGAGTTTTATGTTCACAAGCCCATGCTGCAAGCTGGCAAAAAGGCATTGATCAGGCGCAATTTGGGATCCAAATTGATCCAAATGGTGTTCTCCACCCCCGAGCAAAAACAAGCCAGTGGCAAATTGGTGCAAACC
>CAWUNN010000026.1:0-11910 GCA_963923185.1 uncultured Limnohabitans sp.
CTTGAAAACCGAGCGAACTCGGGGCAGACCTCCAGCACATGATCGCGAAAGCAATGGCCATTGCCCAACAGCAACATGGTTTCAGATTTCAGCTCTTGCGCACTGATTTGCTTTTTTTGAGCCAGTGGATGCGCACTGGGCAATGCCGCCATGAAGGGCTCATCGTAAAGCGGCGCCATGGCCAAACCCGCGTCAGGAAAAGGCTCGGCCAAGATCGCACAATCGATCTCGCCATTGCGCAACATCTCCAGCAATTTGACGGTGAAGTTCTCTTGCAACAGCAAGGGCATCTGCGGGGTTCGTTCAATGGCTTGGCGCACCAACTCGGGCAACAAATAGGGCCCGATGGTGTAGATGACACCCAAGCGCAAAGGGCCCGCCAGCGGGTCTTTGCCGCGTTTGGCAATTTCTTTGATGTTGGCTGCCATCTCGAGCACACTGAGGGCTTGCTGAATGATTTCTTCGCCCAGCGGGGTCACAGTGACCTCGTTGGCGTTGCGCTCAAAGAGTTTGACTTCGAGTTCGTCTTCCAGCTTTTTGATGGACACCGACAGCGTGGGCTGCGACACCAGGCAGGCATCTGCGGCCCGCCCGAAGTGCTTTTCTCGCGCGACGGCCACGATGTATTTCAACTCGGTCAAAGTCATGGGCGTATTATCTCTGCAATCTCTGGCTGCCCAAGGCTCAGGCCTTGAGGAAATCAGAGCGATCACCCAGCCAACGGTTCAGATGCTGGCGCGCCAATTCAGGATGGCGGTCCCACATCTGTGGAGCGCTCTGGCGCGCCCACTCCAACCACATCTGGTCGCTTTGCAAATCGGCAAAGCGAAGCATGGGCACCCCCGATTGGCGCGCCCCCAGAAATTCACCCGGGCCTCTGATCTCAAGGTCTCGGCGCGCGATCTCAAATCCATCGTGGGTCTCGGCCATGGCGCGCAAGCGCTCGCGCGCGGTGTCTGACAACCTGCCCCCTTCGGGCACCGAATACATCAACACGCACGCTGAGGCCGCCCTTCCGCGACCCACACGACCTCGCAATTGATGCAATTGACTCAGGCCAAAGCGCTCGGCATGTTCGATCACCATCAAAGACGCATTGGGCACATCGACGCCCACCTCGATCACGGTGGTGCTGACCAAGACCGCCATGTCGCCGCGCGTGAACAACTCCATCACCGCTTTTTTTTCAGCGCTGGGCATGCGCGAGTGCAGCAGGCCGACCAAGATGGGGTGTTCGGGGTCGGTGTTGAGCGCTTGGGTGAGCTGCTGATGTGTTTCGGTGGCATTTCGAAGATCGATGTTTTCGCTCTCTTCGATCAACGGACAGACCCAATACACCTGTCGACCCTGGCTGATTTGCAAACGGATGCGTTGCACCAAATCGCCCCGACGGCTGTCGGGCACCACCTTGGTCAACACCGGGGTTCGACCCGGTGGCAGTTCATCCAAGGTCGAGACATCAAGATCGGCGTAATGGGCCATGGCCAAGGTTCGCGGAATGGGCGTGGCGCTCATCATCAACATGTGGGGCTCTTGAACCCCTTGGGCGTCGCTGGCCCCTTGGGTCTTGCGGCGCAGGCTCAGGCGTTGCTCCACCCCAAATCGATGTTGTTCATCGATGATGGCCAACCCCAGGCGGTGAAACTGAACGTCTTGCTGAATGACCGCGTGCGTGCCCACCACCAACCCAGCTTGGCCACTGGCGATGGCATCCATCATGAGTTGCCGCTCTTTTTTCTTTTGGCTGCCGGTTAACCAAGCCACGCAGCGTCCCATGGGCAACAACACAGGCTCGATCCATGCGACCAACTTGCGAAAGTGTTGCTCGGCCAAAATTTCGGTGGGTGCCATCAACGCGCACTGCCATCCTGCATCCATGGCTTGTGCTGCCGCCAAGGCGGCCACCACGGTTTTGCCTGAACCCACATCGCCTTGCAACAAGCGGTGCATGGGAGCGCTGCGACTCAGGTCTTGGGCAATCTCTGCGGTCACCCTTTTCTGGGCCCCGGTCAGATCAAAGGGCAGCGCTTGTTGCAGGCCTTGCCTGACCCGCGCGTCTGAACCCTTCAACACCGGCGCGCGCAATGCACCGCGCTCGCGTTTGGCTTGCACTTGTGAGAGCTGCTGGGCCAACAATTCTTCCACCTTCAGTCGCACCCAGGCCGGATGTGATCGATCCTCCAAAGTGGTCAAGGGGCAATTGGGGGCCGGATGATGCAAAAACCGCAACGCTTGGTCCAACGGCCAAAGACCAGGCGGTTGCAAAGAGTCAGGCAAGGTTTCATTGAACTCACCACGGGCCAAGGCCCGCTCGAGGCCGCCTTGTACCGCCTTACGCAAATACGCCTGAGCCAGGCTGGCCGTGCTGGGATACACCGGCGTCAAGGCCACCGCCAAGGGTGCGCTGGCCACTTTGACGCTGGGGTGCATCATCTGATGCCCCATCAGGCTGCTGCGAACCTCACCACGCACTCGCACCCTCAGACCTACCTGAAGCGAGTTTTGCAAGCTGGCATAAAAATGAAAAAATCGCAGTGTGCAACTGTCTTGGCCGTCGTGGATGACGGCGACCAATTGGCGGCGTTGTCCACGAATCACTTCGCAACGCTGCACCACCCCTTCGATCTGCGCCGTCTCACCGTCGCGCACATCGCGTAACTTGACCAAGCGCGTCTCGTCTTCGTAGCGATAGGGCAGGTGCAGCGCCAAGTCCACGGGCCTGATCAAACCCATCTTGTGCAGGGCCTTTTGCGGCGCTGACAGCTTGGGGGCAGCAGTGCGTGGGGTTGATTCAGACATGCTCATGATTGTGCGGGATATTGCGTCACAATGGAGGCCCCTGACTTGGAACGGGCCCGTCCGGCCCTCAAGAACCATGACCTCTGTCGTTGCCCGCGATTTCGCTCTGTCGGATTTCGACTTTGCCCTGCCTCCGGAATTGATCGCCCAGCACCCCGCACCCGAGCGCAGTGCTTCGCGCTTGCTCGATGGGCGACAAACGCCAGCCATCGATCGCATCTTCAAAGCATTGCCTGATTTGTTGCAGCCCGGTGACCTGTTGGTCTTCAATGACACTCGGGTGATCAAAGCACGGTTGCACGGCCACAAACCCACCGGCGGCGCAGTCGAGTTGCTGGTTGAACGGGTTTTACCCGACCTGCCTGGTGAACGTGCACATCAGGTGGTGGCGCACATGAAGGTCAGTAAAAAGCCCCCAGCAGGGGCCAAGCTGATCATGCAAGGCGGCTTTGAGGCCGAGTTGTTGGGGCGCTGGCCCAACGAGCAAGGCGCGCTGTTCAGATTGGCTTTCAGCGGTCCTCCCCATGAGTTGATGGCCGCACATGGCCATGTGCCCTTGCCCCCTTACATCACTCATGCAGACGACGCCCAAGATGAACATCGCTATCAAACCGTTTTTGCGCGCGAGCCTGGCGCTGTGGCTGCGCCCACAGCAGCATTGCATTTTGATGAGTCGGTGTTGCAGCGCTTGGCTCATCGCGGCGTGACGCAAGCCAACGTCACATTGCATGTTGGCGCCGGCACTTTTCAGCCGGTCAAGACCGAACGCATCGACCAACACGTGATGCACCACGAGTGGTATCGCATTCCAGAGTCGACCCTGCAAGCCATTGAGCAATGTCGCCAACAAGGTGGGCGGGTGCTGGCCGTGGGCACCACCACCGTGCGCACCCTGGAGTCATGGGCACAAACCGGACGCACCCAGGGGGACACGGACATTTTCATCACGCCTGGTCATGATTTTCAAGTGGTGGATCTGTTGTTGACCAATTTTCACTTGCCTAAAAGCACTTTGATGATGCTGGTGTCTGCCTTTGCAGGTTACGCTCACATCAAACGACTGTATCAACATGCCATCGAGCAACGCTATCGCTTTTTCAGCTATGGTGATGCCATGCTGTTGCAACGAACCCCTCAACCCTGATCGTCGGAACTGATCGTGCTTGACTTCAAACTGCTGCTGACCGACCCGCAAAGCCATGCGCGCCGTGGCCAATTGACCTTGAACCATGGCGTGGTGCAAACCCCCATCTTCATGCCCGTGGGCACCTATGGCACCGTCAAAGGCGTGATGCCACGCAGCCTAGAAGAGATGGGCGCACAAATCATTTTGGGCAACACCTTTCATTTGTGGATGCGCCCGGGCTTGGACATCATGCAAAGTTTTGGTGGCTTGCATGGGTTTGAGCGCTGGAACAAACCGATCTTGACCGACAGCGGTGGGTTTCAGGTGTGGTCGCTGGGCGAGATGCGCAAGATCACCGAGCAAGGGGTGCACTTTGCCTCACCCGTGAATGGCGACAAATTATTCATGTCCCCCGAGGTCAGCATGCAGATCCAAACGGTGCTCAACAGCGACATCGTGATGCAACTGGATGAATGCACCCCTTATGAATCCAAGGGCCAACTGACCACCGAGGCACAAGCCCGCAGCAGCATGGAGATGAGCCGCCGTTGGGCTTTGCGCTCGAAGGCTGAATTTGAACGCTTGCAAAACCCCAACGCCTTGTTTGGCATCGTCCAAGGCGGCATGTTTGAAAGCCTGCGTCAAGAGTCACTGGATGCCTTGGTCGAGATGAATTTTCCGGGCTATGCGATTGGCGGGGTCAGCGTGGGTGAGCCCAAAGATGAGATGCTGCGCATCATGGCCCACACCCCACACCGATTGCCGACGCACAAACCGCGTTACCTGATGGGTGTGGGCACGCCTGAGGACTTGGTGCAAGGGGTGGCCGATGGCGTGGACATGTTCGATTGCGTCATGCCCACGCGCAACGCGCGCAACGGCACGGTGTTCACCCGCTATGGCGACTTGAAATTGCGCAATGCGCGCCACAAAACCGATCATGGCCCGCTGGATCCCACCTGCAGTTGTCACGCTTGTGCCGGCCACACCCGATCCGATGGCAGCGTCAGTGGCGGCTTCAGTCGCGCCTATTTACACCACCTCGATCGCTGTGGCGAAATGTTGGGCCCGATGCTGACCACCATCCATAACTTGCACTACTACCTGAACCTGATGACCGAAATCAGAGCCGCTTTGGAGCAGGGTCGATTTGGTGAATTTCGTCGCCAATTTGTCCACGATCGATCGCGCGGCGTCTGAGGATCTGCGCCACCCGCCCGCTCAATTGCGTTTGGTGGGGGTCGAGGTTTTTGAAGCGCGCCTGGCCTTGCGCGCCGTGGGCGCAGGTGCCACAGGCGTTGCCGTCTGATTGCTTTGAGCTTGCGCTGCCTGGGCCTTGGCTTGCATGTCTTTCATGGCATCGCTGGCGATGGTTTGAAATTGCTGGGTCAAGGCCCCCCACCAGGCCATGGGATCGGCGCCGCCAGCTTGATCGGCCTGGTCGGCGGGTTCAGTTGCCTTGCTCGCAGGTTTGCGTTTCGGTTTGGGTTTGCTTGGCGCTTGAGCCTCGCTCGCCTGTGCCGGGGCTGCAGCAGGTTTGACTTTCAGCGATTCGGCCAAGTCGTTCATGCTGACGTTCATGCCTTGCAAAGCCGACAAAGTCATGCGTTGCACCTCCAGCGCTTGGATGGTGGCTGCCACCGCTTGGGTGTTTTGCTCCAACCAAAATTGAACCGTCTTCAAGTCTTGGATGCGCCGTTCTAGCTCTTGGGGGTCCAAGGTGGGCGTGACCCAACTGCTGACCGAAGGGGCGGCGCCTGAAGTTTGAGCGCCAGAGAATTTTTGTAAAAAATCAAATCCAGGGACAAATTTGGAAAAATCAAAAGCGGGGCTCTGGTTCATTTTGCAATCTCCTTGACCGAATCGGTCACCAATCCAACTTTTCTCAGGCCAGCTTGCTGTGCCAGCGCCAAAGCCTGCGCCACCGACTCGTAGCGCACCATGCGATCACCCCAAATCAGCAACGGGGGCTGCGGTTCGCGAAGCGACCATTCGGTCAATTGATGAGTTAAATCTTGATGAGATAGCCTTTTGCCAGCCAGCTCGTAAGCACCATCGGACAAAATGCTCAAGCGCAAAGCCTCGGGCTGGCTGCGATCAGGCTGGCTGTTGGCGCGCGGCAATTCAACGTGGACGGCTTGCTTCATGACCGGGACCGTGACCATGAAAATGATCAGCAACACCAACATCACGTCCACCAAGGGCGTCATGTTGATTTCACTCATCTCATTTTCGGTGGACTCAGCCGCATTCAAACCCATGTCAATCCCCTTGACTTGAAGACATCATCTGCAACAAGAGGTGTGCCTGCAACACATGCGCAAATTCGCGCCATTGGGCCTGGCGGTTTTTGACCCATCTGAACAAAGTGTTGTAGGCCAACACAGCCGGAATGGCCACCGTCAAACCAAAAGCCGTCATGATCAAGGCTTCGCCCACGGGGCCAGCCACCTGATCAATGGAAGCTTGCCCAGCCAAACCGATTTGCGTCAATGCGTGGTAAATACCCCAAACCGTCCCCAGCAAGCCGACAAATGGGGCGGTGGCACCCACTGAGGCCAAAATCGTCAAATGGCGCTGTGCCTGCAAGCCCATGCGGTCCAGACCCATTTGCAACTTTTGACCGACCCAGTCGGCCGCATCCAGGCTTTGTTGTGGATGTTGTTGCTGCCAGTGTCGCCATTCGCGTACCGACTGCGTGCCCAAATCAATCAACACGGCATAGGGGTCATGTTCAAGGGTTTGGGCGCGCCAGCTTTGGCGCTGTTCATTGGACCACTGACACCATAGACTGGCATGGGCCATGCGCCGGTGCTGCAAGGCCTCGACGACTTTGTAAGCCACCACCAGCCAGGTGGTCACCGACATCAACAGCAACACCAAGGCCACCGACAGCGTCACTGCACCGCCTTGCTGCAGGCCTTGCCAAATCCCATCATTCATGGTCATCATCCATTTTGAGCCGGCTTCAAATCAAACGTGATCGGCACACTGAACCACATGGTCTGGGGTTTGCCCCCTTTGCGTCCTGGCACAAAACGCCAAGACAAGACCGCAGACACGGCCGCTTGATCCAGCCGCGCGTGGCCACTGGATGACTCCAATTGTGCCTGTTGCGGCATGCCATTGTCGTCAATCAGCACCCTCACCACCACCCGGCCTTGCTCGCCCATGCGCCGGCTGATGGCGGGATAAGGGGGCGTGGGGTTATTCAGGTAGGCAGCATTCTGGCTGGGCAAAACGACTTCTTCCGTTGCACGGACTTCAGCGCCCGCACTGGATGCAGCAGCCGAGACAGCATGGGCGCCGCTCGAGATGGACGGTGTCGTTGGGATGGAGCTGGACAACGGGCTGGCCACAGATGGTGAGGGCGCCTGCGGCCTGAGTTCAGCGCTTGGGATGGCCGTGGCGAGCTTGTCCACTGCTGGCTTGGGGGGCGGCGCTGCATGAGGGACTTGGCTGGTCGCTGGCACTGGAGCAGTCCACTGGATCCAAGTCACCTCGGACTTGGGCAATGCCTGGGGTTGCTGCAGGACCCACCAAGCCCATGCACATGCGTGCAACCCCAACACCCCAATCCAGACGCCAATGTGTTGCAGGGGCCGCACGATGAGGAGGCTTCAGTCAAATTTGGGGGCACGCCGCTCGCGCAGCGACGCCATGCCCTCGTGTACATCAGGCCCGGCAAAGCCCATGAATTCAAGCGCCAAAGACGCATCAAAGGCCGGCCCGGCTTGGCGCAACCAGTTGTTGAGCGCGTACTTGGTCCAACGGATGGCCGTTTGGCTACCGGCGGCCAATTTGTCGGCCACCTCATAGGCTTTGGGCAACAACTGATCGTCATCGACCGCCAACGACACCAATCCGATGCGCTCGGCCTCAGCTCCGTCGACCGGCTCGCACAACATCAAATGGTATTTGGCTTTGGCCATGCTGCACAGCAAAGGCCAAACGATGGCGGCATGATCGCCTGCCGCCACGCCCAATCGGGTGTGGCCGTCGACGATGCGGGCCGAACGCGCAGCGATGGAAATGTCGGCCAACAAACCCGCCACCAGGCCGGCGCCAACCGCCGGACCATGCATGGCACTGACGATCGGCTTGTCGCAGTTGATGATGTTGTACACCAGGTCACGGGCCTCGTGCCAGACACGTGTTCTGACCTGAAAGTCTTGTGCCATGTCTTGCACCAGACCCAAGTCGCCGCCCCCCGAAAACCCCATGCCATCGCCTCGCAGCACGGCCACCCGCACCAATGGGTCGCGACCGATGTCACGCCATATGTCGGTCAATTCGCCGTGGCCGTCATGCCCCGCGGTGGGCAATTTGCCATTTTTGGCCTTCATTTGCACATCGAGCACGCCGCCTGCACGGTGCGTGATCTTCAGGGTTTGGTAACGGCCATAGTCAATGGATGAGGACATGATGAAAACTTTTCGAATGGGGGGTGCTGAACATGCCGACCGTTCAAGCCAGCGGTGCGATTTTTTGATCGATGGCACCAAAAATACTGGAACCATCAGCGGTCTTCATCTCGATGCGGATGGTGTCGCCATATTTCATGAATTCGGTGCTGGGCTTGCCATCCAAAATGGTTTCAATGGCGCGCTTTTCTGCAATACAACTGTAACCCTTGGGCCACTCTTTTTGGCCATTGTGTTCCACCCCCTGATTGCTGACCGTGCCGCTGCCCACGATGGAACCTGCACGCACGTTGCGGGTTTTGCAGATGTGGGCAATCAGTTGGCCAAAATGAAACCGCATCTCGGGACCCGCATCGCACATGCCCACTTTGCGTCCATTCCATGTGGCATGCAAGCTCAGGTGAACTCGACCTTCTTGCCAAGCCGAGCCCAACTCGTCAGGGGTGACCGCCACCGGACTGAATGCGGTGGCCGGTTTGCTTTGTAAAAAGCCAAACCCTTTGGCCAATTCGTCAGGCACCAAATGACGCAACGAAACATCATTGGCCAACATGATCAACCGCACGCCCTCTAAGGCCGCATCGGCATCTGCCCCCATGGGTACATCGCCGGTGATGACCGTGACTTCGGCCTCAAAGTCAATGCCAAACGCTTCACTGGCACAGACCACATCGTCGTTGGGCCCCAAAAAGTCATCGCTACCGCCTTGGTACATCAAAGGCTCGGTGTAATAAGACTCGGGCACGCTCGACTGGCGGGCTGCTCGCACCAGTTCCACATGGTTCAAATAGGCCGACCCGTCGGCCCATTGGTATGCGCGCGGCAATGGGGCCATGCACATGCGACTGTCAAAGGCAAAGGCGTGACGGGCTTTGCCTTGGTTCAAGGTTTGATACAAATCTTGTAGCTGGGGTGAAAGGAAGTTCCAATCATCGAGCACCTGTTGCAACCGGCTGGCGATGCCGGTGGCGTAATGCGCCATGCTGAGATCACGCGAGACCACCACCAACTGTCCATCACGCGATCCGTCTTTGTAAGTCGCCAGTTTCAAATCCGTCTCCTTGAATCATCTCAGCAGGGGCAATCTGGGTTAAATTACCATCTGACCCCACCCATCGATTCATTCTAATCTTTCATGTTCTGCGTCCCCCTTGCGTCACCCTCAGGTATTCGCCTGGCCAGCGCCATCGTGGTGGCCTGGTCTGGGTGGTCATGGATGGCCACTGCGGCTCAAGCTCAAGACCCCAAACCCGTGTCACTGAGTTGTACACCCAGCCCCGCTTGGATCAAAGAACAGACCGCCACCATCAGTCACAAGTACACCGTGCTGGGTCGAACCCGCAGCCTGGCATACTCCGCCAACGCCAGCATGACTTGGCAAACCGAGGCCGCTCAAACTTATGCCATGGGTTATGAAGTCAAGGCATTTTTGGGTCTGGGTCGACGCCAAAACAGCACGGGCCATTGGGCCGCACAAGGCTTGTCACCCTCAGAGTTTGTGGAGCAAGGCTCGCGCAAGCAAAGCCTGAGCGTCAATGCGTCCAAAGGACTGGTCAAGCTGCCTGATGCCAGCGAAGAACAAGCCTTGGTGCCCGGCAGCCAAGACAAACTGAGCGCCTGGGCGCAGTTGGGCTGGTGGGTGGCTTGCACACCCAAGCCATTTGAAAAACCCATTTGGCTGAACATGCCCGTTTGGGGCGGTGGCGAAACCGAAAAATGGCTGTTTCAATCGCAAGGTTGGGTCAAAGTAGAGACGCCCTATGGCGAACGCCAAGCCATCCACCTGGTCCGACCTGCAGGCATGGGTGGCGATGCCCGCATTGAACTTTGGTATGTGCCCGAGTGGGGCGTGTTGCCCGTCAAGTTGCTGATTGAACAAGCCAATGGCGATCGGGCCGAACAACAGCTGTCCGAGCGCTTGCCAGCGCCCTGAAGAGGGGTTCAATCCAGACTGATGCCGCTGGCGCGGACCACTTTGCCCCAACGGGCATGTTCGGATCGGATCAGGGCGGCAAATTGCTCAGGGCTGCCACCCATGACCTCGTTGCCTTGGCTGGTGATTTTTTCTCGAACCAAAGGGTCGGACAAAGCTTTGTTGCAGGCCTGGCCCAACACGGCCACCCGCTCAGGCGGTAAACCTCGCGGACCCACCAAACCTTGCCAATTCAAAACCTCGACCTCAGCAAACCCTTGCTCGGCCATCGTAGGCACTTGGGGCAGCAAAGGGTTTCGCTTGGGCGATGTGACGGCCAAGGCGCGCACCTTGCCACTTTGGATCGAGGGCATGGCGCTGTACATCTGCTCGAACATCATCTGCACTTGGCCGCCCAGCAAATCGGTCGATGCGGCAGAGCCGCTTTTGTAGGGCGCATGGATCAAATCAAGATTGGCGGTGACTGCAAACAAAGCGCCACTGAGGTGGTGAGTGCCCCCCACACCACCCGAGGCATAACTGAGCTTGCCTGGCGCGGCCTTGGCGGCTTTGACCAAATCTTGCACATTTTTCCAAGGCGCGTCGACACCCACCAACAGCGCCAGTGGACCGCGCTCGATCAAGGTGATGGGCACCAGGTCCACCAAAGGATCAAAATTCAGCTTTTTAAACAGGGCATGATTGACCGCCAATGGCGCGACGTTGCCCATGCCGATGGTGTAACCATCGGGCTTGGAGCGGGCAATGACCTCGGTGCCGATGTTGCCTCCGGCGCCCGCCTTGTTGTCCACCAAGATGGGTTGACCCAACACAGCCGACATGCTCTTGCCCACCAAGCGCGAACGGGTGTCCGCATTGCCGCCGGCACCATACGGGCAAATCCAGGTGATGGGCTTATCCGGGTAATGATCAGCGGCCAGCGCCAAAGGCATCCAAGGCAAGGCCGTAAGGCCTTGCACCATCACCCGGCGCTTCATGTCAGGCGTGCTTTTTGACCGACTCAGCCAAAGCGCCCACCAATTGCTCGATCTGCGCCTTGTCAACGATGTACGGGGGTGCCAACACCACGTTGTCACCGGCCGGGCGCACCAAAAAGCCCTTGTGAAAGCAGTCCATGAAGATGTCAAAAGCGCGCTTGCCAGGCGCGCCTGGCAAAGAGGCCAACTCGACCACAGCGGCCAAGCCCAGGCTGCGAATGCCCACCACATTGGGCAAACCTTTCATGGCCGCATGCATGGCGTCCCCCAGCACCTGTCCCATTTGGTTGGCACGGGCAAACAATTGCTCTTGCTGAAACAACTTGAGGGTGGCAATGGCCGCCGCGCAAGCCACCGGATGGCCTGAATAGGTGTAGCCGTGGAAAAACTCTATCGCCCACTCGGGTGCCGAGGTGTTCATCAAGCCGTCGTAGATGAAATCACGGCAAATCACACCGCCCATGGGGAACACGCCGTTGGTGACGCACTTGGCAAAATTCAACATGTCAGGCACGACGCCATAAAAATCGGCGGCAAAGGGCTGGCCCATGCGGCCAAACCCCGTGATGACCTCATCAAAGATCAACAAAATGCCGTGCTTGTCGCATATCTCGCGCAGCCGTCGGTTGTAGCCTTGGGGCGGGATGTACC
>CAWUNN010000027.1:0-11620 GCA_963923185.1 uncultured Limnohabitans sp.
GGCTCCAGTACGGCAGGGTCTTTGCTGCAACACTTGGTTCGACAGGGGGGGCCGCATTTGATGCAGTCGGCCTTGGGAGACTTGGGTGGACGGGCTTTGGACTTGTATGCACAAGTCAATGGTGCCCTCAGTGGTGCACCGACTATTCACACAGTCTTTCCAAAAGCAGCAGACACCCAAAGTAGTTTGGGAGAACAATTGCAAATGGTAGCCAAATTGATTTCAGTCTCCAGCCAATTGGGTGTGAAACGACAAGTGTTTTTTGTCTCCAGCTGGCGTTTTGACACCCACGATGGCCTGGACACCTTGCACCCGATCTTGTTGACCAACTTGTCCAATGCCTTGCGGGCTTTTTACGACACCACCGTCGAGTTGGGTGTGGCATCACAGGTGACCACCTTCACCGCTTCAGATTTTGGTCGGGCACTCACCGCCAACAACGACGGTACTGACCACGGCTGGGGAAGCATGCACTTTGTGCTGGGTGATGCCGTCAAAGGCGGCCGCTATTACGGCATCAACCCGGTGTTGGCCAACGACGGGCCCGACGACATCGGCCAAGGCCGCTTGATTCCCACCATGTCTGTAGATCAGTATGCGGCCACCATGGGCAGTTGGTTCGGTGTCTCTGCCAGCGACATGCAAACGGCCATTCCTCACATTTCCAATTACGTGGGTAGCCCACTGGGTACTAACTTGGGCTTCGTTTAAGACCCAAGGGCAAACGCCCAGAGCCTATCGCGCCAAGTTTTGTCACAATGGGTGGCATTGCACCATGCCCAATCGATTCATGTCCCTGTCGTTTGTCACCATGGCCTTCATGCGATATGCATGGGTGTTGCTTTTCGGTGTGTGCGCAAATGGGGGGGCTGCGGCCGCCGATTGGCCGGCCCAACCCATCAACTTGATCATGACTTTCCCGGCGGGGTCGGGTGTCGACGTCGTGGCTCGCCAAATTCAAGAACCCTTGAGCAAACTATTGGGTCAACCCATCGTCATCGAGTACAAGGTAGGCTCGGCCGGCAACATCGCAAGCGAGTACGTCGCCCGCGCCAAACCTGATGGCCATACCCTGATATTTGGAACCGCCGCCACCCATGGCAGCAACGCCACCTTGTACAAAAAACTGCCCTTTGATGTCGAAGCCGATTTTGTGCCTGTGGCCCCCATCATCGATGTCTCTAACGTCTTGACCATCAATCCACAAGTCATTCCCGCCAAAACCCTGAAAGAGTTTGTCGATCTGGTCAAGGCCCATCCAGGTCAATACAACTATGCCTCGACAGGCAATGGGGCTGGCACCCACATGGCTTTTGCAGAATTCAACGCCAGATTGGGCTTGAACATGGTCCATGTGCCCTACAAAGGAGGTCCCGAGGCCATCACCTCAGTGCTCAAGGGTGAAACATGCTGCATCATGAATCAGGTGCAAACCGTGATGGGCGCTTACCAATCGAACAAAGTTCGCCTGCTGGGGGTGACCACCTTGAAGCGCGTCTCCACCATCGCTGAAGTACCCAGCATTTCTGAGAGCGGCATCCCAGGGACCCGTGGTTTTGACAGCTCGATTTGGTTCGGCATTTTTGCACCCCAAGGCACCGATGACAAAATTGTTCGCAAATTGAACGCAGCTGTCCGAATGGTGCTTGAACAGCCCGAGATCAGATCGCATTTTGAAAACGCAGGCAACAGCGTGCGAATTGAAACGCCCGAGCAATTTCGCAGCACCGTGAAAGCCAACCGGGCCAAGTGGGCCGAGGTGATCAAGGCCGCGCACATCTCCATCGATTGAAGGTTTCACACGGGCTCCATCACATGCCATTGACCTCTTTGACCGATTCACCCGCATGGCAAGCGTGGGCCGATCGCGTTCGACAAGACCTGGATTTTTTGGGATTGCCGCCAACGCCATGGATGCATTCGCACAGTCTGAACGGTCAGGCCGTGGACGATGTCGTGATCATCGGTGCGGGCATGGCGGGCTTGACATTGGCGGCCGCACTCAGCCATCAGGGCATTCGAGCGGTCGTACTGGACCGTGCGTCTGCTGGCCTGGAAGGGCCGTGGCTGACCACCGCTCGCATGGAAACCTTGCGCTCACCCAAAGAGTTGACCGGACCGGCCTTGGGCATCGCATCACTGACATTCAGGGCTTGGTTTGTGGCCCAATTTGGCGACAGCTGCTGGCAAGCTTTGGACAAGATCCCGCGCGTGCAATGGGCTGAGTACTTGATGTCTTATCGGCAAGTGCTCCAACTCGATGTACACAATGACCAAGAGGTCATGCAAGTCAAGCCCTTGAACCATCATTTGGTTGAACTCAGCATCCAAGATCACTCTGGCAGCCAAGGCAGATATTGGCGACATGCCAGGCGAGTGATTTTGGCCACCGGCCGAGATGGCTTGGGTGCCCCATGGGTGCCCGAATGGGCCTACAGCCTGCCTCGCGAGCGCTGGGTGCATTCGGCCGATGCATGGCCGCATCATCGATTCAAAGGTCTGCGGGTGGCCGTCATTGGTGCTGGCGCATCGGCCATGGACAGTGCTGCCACCGCGTTGGAACACGGTGCACAACGAGTGGACCTCTTGATTCGGCGCGCTCAAATGCCCCGCATCAACAAAAGCAAGGGCTCTGGTAGCCCAGGCATGACTCATGGGTTTTGGGGCTTGCCTGACCCTTGGAAATGGCAGATCAGACACTACATCAACGCACAACAGGTGCCGCCACCGCGCAACAGCACCCTGCGCGTGTCCAAGCACCCTCAAGCTCATTTTCACTTGGGCACCCAGGTTCAAAGTGCCCAGATGCAAGGTCAGCACATCTTGCTCTACACGTCCAAAGGGGAATGGGCGTGCGACGCCTTGATTTTCAGCACCGGATTTCGCAACGATTGGGCGTCTCGAGACGAATTTGCGTCGTTTTCATCCCACGTTCGTCTTTGGCAAGACCGTGATGAGCCCCATTCAGGGCTTGAGGATCGCGAGTTGAGCGAATCGCCCGATCTGGGACCTCTGTTTGAATTTCAAGCCAAACCGGGCTCCAACATCCCAGGCTTGGATCGCATCCATTGCTTCAACCATGCGGCCACCTTGTCACACGGTGCAGTGGCAGGCGACATTCCCCAAATCAGCGATGGGGCACAACGCCTGGCCAAGGGCTTGGCAGCCAGCTTTCTGCACGAGGACATCGAACACCACTTTGCCAAGTTGCAGGCCTACAGCGATCCTGAATTGTTAGGCGATGAGTGGGTGCCTTTTCCCTGGCCCAACCCTGACCCCACCCCCTAGACCCCGCTATGAGCCCAGAAATACTTTGTGTGGATGTGATCGAACACGTGGCCCAATGGGATCCCAACACTGCGTTGACACAGTTGCGCGCTCAAAAACCCAAAGTTCTCCAGTGCAGCCAAAGTTCATTTGAAGTCATCATGGACCGCCAGGCTGCTGGCCTGTCATGGCCACTGAGGTGTGATGCTGCTGCGGTGACGGCCCAGCACAGTCAATGCCCTGAGTTGGCAGATTTTTATCGGCGCTTATCCACCATGGATGACCCGCCAACGAAACCGCCCAGCCATGAAGCGGTGCTGAACTATGTCAAGGCCATTGCCCAACAGCCACTGAACGGGGATCAAGCGGCACTGCTGCGTTTGCAAGGTGTGGGACTGGGCGCCCCTGAGTTGGTGACTTTGTTGCAATTGATCGGTTTTGTGACTTACCAAGCCAGGGTCATTCAAGGTTTGAAGGCCTTGGCCACTTTGCAACCCCAGTTCAACGAAACCACTGGGACGCCTGAAGCGACCCCTTTTGTTCACCCCGCACATCAGGCCATTCCAGGTCAACCGGTGCGCTTGAATGGATTCACCAGCGAGCCCTTGGGATGGAAAGCCTGGTTGCAGGTGTTGGACATGAACCTGGCCACTCCTGAGCAAATCAAGGTATTGGAAGCCAGCCACCCCAGCGCCAAAACTTCAGATTACTACCTGACCTTGGCCCAACAACCACGCATCTTGCAAGAGCGTTCTGATTTGTTCAATGCAATCATGTACGCACCCGGGGGACTGAGCCGAGCCGAGCGTGAATTGGCCAGCACCGTGGTCTCTAGAGTCAATGGCTGTGTGTATTGCGCTTCGGTGCATGCATTGCGATTTGAGCAACTGACCAAACGCAACGACGTGATCGCTCAAGTGTTCCAAGACCCTGACACGGCAGGCACCACCCTCAGAGAGCGGTCCATTGTGCAAGCGTCCATCGATTTGACGCTGAGCCCGGCTGATTTCAGTGAGCGCCAGATTCAGGCTTTGAGCACAGCAGGTTTGAATCCAGCCGAGGTGCTGGACTTGATCCACAGCGTGGCCATCTTCGCCTGGGCAAATCGCCTGATGCTGAACTTGGGTGAGCCCGTCTTCCCTCAGCCTGAACTCAGTTGACCTTGTAAGGCTTGCCGTACTTGCCCAAATTCGAGTGGACATATGTGGTCTTGACCGGACCATAGCCCATGATCTGCACCTCGACCGGTTCTTTCAAAGAACCATCAAAGTGTATCGCATGGGCTGGGTGGAACATGATGCTGCCCGCCACCATCTCGATGGTGCTGGCCGGATCCCAACTGGCGTCGATGCCAGAGTTCCAAGTGCCCCGAATCACGGTGACCCACCGATCGCCATCGTGTGCATGGGGCGTGCTCATCACGCCTGCCGGAAATATATTGCGAACCACATAAAGACCTGGTTTGTTGGGGTCGCCAAACAAGACCGCATTCTTGATGCCGTTCTCGCCATCTTTCCACACGATCTCGGCTGGATTGAATTTCAAAAAACCTCCAGGCAAAGCGGATTGCGCCGAAGCCTTCCACACCACAGACACCAGGCCAACAGCCAAGGCCATGTGCATCCAAGGTTTGATGTTCATGTTCATCTGAGGTTCCTACAAAGTTGAGTTGAACTCAGTGTACTGGCAATCGAGTCCGCCTTGCACGCAGGGGCTTGTCTGACTCAAATGGGCTCGTCTGGCAGTTGGCGCCGCACCACCGATTCGGCCACACATGCGGGTTTGGTTTGCCCGGCGACCTCGAGGGTGGCGATGAAAATCAGCTGAACCGCACCTGGCACCCGCTCGATTTGGTGCAACTTGAAGCGCCCTCTGACCTGGCTGCCACTTCGCACGGGCGACATGAAGCGCACCTTGTTCAGCCCATAGTTCAGACCAAAGCCGGCAAAAGGCAAGAGGGCAGGCAAAAAATCTTCGTAAAACTTCCCCAACAAAGACAGGCTCAAAAAACCATGGGCAATGGTGCCTGCGAAAGGCGATTCGCGTCCTGCCCGCTCAGGGTCGACATGGATCCACTGAAAATCGCCCGTGGCCTGCGCAAACAAATCAATCTTGGCCTGATCGACCGCAATCGGATCGCTGATGTAGATGTCTTGTCCCAAGAGTTGTTGCAAGTCTTGCAAACTGTTGCAGCTCGCTGCGGCCATCGAAGCAGAATCAAACATGCGTTTTCCTTGATCAAAGCATCTGTTGTCGGTGCGCCTTAGACATTTTTCCATTTCGGCGCACGTTTTTGCAAAAATGCCTGCACCCCTTCGGCAAAGTCTGGCGTCATCAAACCCACCACCTGCACCTGGTTTTCCAACTCAACCGCTTGATGCAAATCGTGGGCATCGAGGTTGCGCCACATGATCTGTTTGGTGGCCTTGATCGAATAAGGCGACAACATGGCAATTTGACGGGCACAGGACATGGCCTTGTCCATCAGGTCTTGCGGCTGCACCAAGTCAGAGATCAACCCGATTTGCAATGCCTCGGCCGCATCGATGGGCCGCCCTGTCAACATGATCTCGAATGCCCGCCCTGCCCCTATCCAGCGCGGCAAGTGGTAACTCAGGCCGCACTCGCCAGCGGACAATCCAATTTTGACTGCCCCGACATGAAACGAGGCTTGTGGGGTGGCAAAGCGCACGTCGCAAGCCAACGCCAAAGCCATGCCTGCGCCCACGGCAGCGCCTTGCACGGCCGCAATGACTGGTGCTGGGCATTGCCTCAAGCGCAAGATCAGCCCCGAATAAAGCTGCTGCAACTCCATGGCCGATTCCACCGAACCAGTGACTTTTCCTTGCTCATCGAGCACGGATTTCAAATCCAAGCCCGCGCAAAAGCCACGACCTTGCGCACTGAGCACCACCGCTTTCAAATCAGGTTGACTCAAGACCTGATCCAGCACCGCATGGGCCGATTTCAAAGCAGGCACATCCAAAGCATTCAATGATTCGGGCCGCTGCAATTGCAAACAGCAAATACCCGCTTCGGGTTGATGGGCGCTGAGGGCTGTGGGGTTCATGGCCTGGATCTCCAATCAAATCAAGTTTCATTCGGGTTGGATGTGGGCCGCTTTGGCCAAGCGCGCCCATTTTTGAACCTCAACCACCATGAAGTTGCGCAGCTGTTCAGGGTTCATGGACATGGGTGACAAGCCAAAGGTGGCCAGCTTGGCTCGCACGTCGGCGCTGCTGAGGGCTTGCTGGACCGAGCGGCTGAGTTTGTCGGTGATCTCACGCGACAGGCCTGGCGGGCCAGCCAAGCCAATCCAGCCCGTGATGTCGTCATAGTTCGTGAAGGTCTCGGCGATCGGTGGCCAATCCACCATCGGACTGCGTTTGGGTGAAGTGATCCCTAGGCCTCGCAAGTGGCCACTGCGCACATGAGCCAGCACATTGCCCAAATCGGCAAAAGCAAAGTCCACATTGCCTGCCAACAGGTCTTGCACCGCCAAAGGGACACCTTTGTAAGGCACACCCGTCACATTCAAATCCGCCACTGTGCTCAGCACGGCCAATGCGATTTGGGTGCTTGATGAGCCGTAGCTGGCATTGAGCTTGCCTGGGCGCTGCTTCACATGGGCAATGAATTCAGCCAAGTTGTGCGCCGGAAAATTCGATTTGACCACCAAGGCCGTCACGCTGTCGGCCACCCCGGCCACAGGGGTCAAGTCTTTGATGGGGTCATAGGGCATGTTTTTCTGTAGCGACACATTGGCCGCCAAGCTGGAACTCGAGGCAAACAACAAGGTATGGCCATCGGGTGCGGCTCGCACCACCTCCATGGCTGCAATTGAACCACCTGCCCCTGGCTTGTTGTCGATCACCACCGGTTGGCCCAAAGCGCTGCTGACATACTGACCCACCACCCTGGCGGCCACGTCGGTCCCAGAGCCAGATGGAAATGGAACCAACCAACGCAAGCTGCGTTGAGGCCAGGTTTGAGCCCAGGCTTGGCCTGTCATCCAAGCCCCCGCCCATGCCAAGGACTGACGGCGTGTGATCAAGGGGTGATCAAGGGCATTCATGACAGGCTGCGCCCTGCATCGACCGGTATCACCACCCCCGTGAGCGCAGTCATCTGAGTGGCCAGGGCCACCACGCAACGCCCCATGTCTTGGGGGGTGACCAGCCGCTGCAAGGGGGTGCGCTGCACATGCATCGCTTTGAATGCGGGGTCAAAAGACTTTGCCGCTTCGGTTTCAACCAAGCCCGGTGACAGCGACACCACCCGGATGCTGGGGGCCAAAGCCAAGGCCAACGAACGGGTCAAACTGTCGACCCCGGCTTTGGCGGCGCAGTACATGATGTTGCTGCCAATGCCCAACTCGGCGGCAATCGAAGAGATGTTGACGATCAGGCCATGGGCCGATGCCGCCAACAAGGGTTTGAACGCTCGAGCTGTGGCAAAACTGCCGCGCAAATGGGTCGTCAGCACCCGATCGATCAACTCGTCGGTCAGCGCTTCCAAATCATCTGCGGGGACAAACTGGGTGGTGCCATGGCAATTGACCAAGATGTCCAGGCGACCCGTCGATTGCAACAACTCTGAGCGCAAGGCCAACAACGCATTCGAATCGGTCACCGGCACCCGCAGGGCGCGGTGGGGCTGGCTGACAGCTGGCAAACGATCGACCACAGCCTGAGCGCCGTCGCGTGAGGAATGCCAACCCACCAACACCTGGGCCCCCGCTTGCGCCAACACCTGGCAAATGCCACTGCCAATGCCACCGGCACCGCCAGTGACCAAGGCCACTTGTCCCTTGAGTTCGCTCATCTCTGCCCCCCGTCAGCAGCCTCGTTCAAAATCAAGTCACGCATTTCACGTTTGAGCAACTTGCCATTGGCGTTGCGAGGCAATGGGGTCTGAACCAAGGTATAGCTCTCAGGCACTTTGTAATCAGACAGCCGAGACGCGCAGTGTTCGCGCAAGGTTTGCACATCCACGGGGCTGCGCACGTTGACCCAGGCATGCACCCGCTCGCCTAACACAGGACAAGGCTTGGCCACCACTGCTGCCTCTTGAACCGCGGGGTGTTCATACAAAGCGTTTTCGACCTCGATGCTGTAGATTTTGTAGCCACCCCGATTGATCATGTCTTTTTTGCGATCCATCACTCGCACATAACCCTGGTCATCGATGCTGCCCAAATCGCCCGATCGCCACCAACCGCTGACGATGGATTCGGCGCTGGCCTGTGGGTTGTTCCAATAACCCGGCACCACCATCGGTCCCTTGATCCAAAGCTCGCCCAGCTCGCCACAAGGCAACTCATGCCCATCGTCATCCATGACACACATCTGCACGCAGTGCAAGGGCTTGCCCACACTGTCTGGGTGCAAACGATCCCCCTTGGGCATCAGGGTGGCAGGCGAGGTGGTCTCTGTAGAGCCGTAGCAATTCATCAACTCAAGGGCCGGTAACTTGTGCGCCAATTCTTCGATCACCGCCACCGGCATGGGGGCCCCACCGTACCCGCCAATGCGCCAATGTTGCAACGATTCGGCCTTGAAGTGGGGGTCCATCAAACACAATTTGTACATGGCGGGCACCATCAAGCTGTGGGTCATGCGCTCGCTGATGGCCAAGCTGATGAAATCGGCCGCTTTGAATTGAGCTTGAATCACCAAGGTGCCTGCGCACAACGCAAAAGAAGTGACCAAGGCAACCAAACCCGTGACATGGCTCAGCGGTACTGCCGAGATGGTGCAGTCGCTCGATGTCAAGCCCATGGACAAGACATAGTGCATGGATGAATGCACGATGCCCAAATGGGTCAACATGGCCCCTTTGGGTCGACCTGTGGTCCCCGAGGTGTACAAAATGACCGCCGTATCTTGCTCGTTGACAACGGCCACCTCGGTGTTGTGCTTCAACAAATGCAGATTCCAAGCGCTGCTGCCCTGTGCAGGTGCGTCAGGCCCCACTTGCCAACGATGCCGCAAAGCGGGCACGGCACTGGCCTGGGGCAAGCGCTCGGCCAAGTCTGCCTCGTGCACCAACAACTGGGCACCGCAGTGCTCCAACATGTAGGTCAAACCTGGGGTTTGCTCTCTGATGTTCATGGGCACGGCAATCGCCCCCAAACGAGCGGCAGCAAACAGGGTCACCACAAACTCGGTGCAATTGCCCAGCAACATGGCCACGCGGTCACCGGCTCCGATGCCAGCGGCTTGCATGCCCGCCGCCAATTGAGCCACTTGGTCATGCAATTGCTGCCAACTCAAACGTTGAACGCCACACACCAAGGCCACCCCTTTCGGGTGTTGTCCAGCGGCCTGATCCAGCAATGCGTACAAGCTGCGGGGGCGATGGGCAAAGCAACGTTCAACGCGGCTGCCAAACACCATTTCCAGTCGGGTGTCGGCCACAAGATCCAAAGGATTCAGGGTCATGGTGTTCACTCACTCGAAATGGACTGCGGCAAGCTCACGCCACTGAGGTCGATGCGCAAGTCCAGCAGCAACCAAATGGCCGCTTTTTGCCAATGCAGGCCTGGATGCAATGACGCGTACACACCCCCTGGCAATGCATGGGGAGCGACCCATTTCAAAGCCCGCAAACCGGGCACCAGGTGGCGCTGAATCGGTCCGGGAATGGCCCCACCGAGCAACCGCGTCAGATTGTTTGGCGTCAAATGCTGGACCAGCAACTGGTAGGCCTGATCATCGCGCGCCACCAAGGTCAAATCCAGCACATCGCCTTTGTCGCCGGCCCGTCCCACTGCCAAGTCACCCACCCGTTGTTTCATGAGCGGCTCCATTCAATGCCAGTTTGAACCCGTTCAGCGGCCAAGTAACCATCGACCACCTCGATGCGTGCGCGTCGCTCGCTGCGCACGCTGCAACCTCCTGCCGGGCCCGACAAAGTCAAGGCATACACCTCGTCCTCAATGATTTGCGCCGCCTCTGGATCAGGGCAGCGGGCCGAGACATGCAAGCGCAATTCAGGGGGTGCAGCTTGCAGGGGCAATGCCCCTGAGCGCAACACCGAATTGACACCCACCCAGTCGATGGACAAATCATCGTCCTTCCAGTCTGATAAGCGCAAGCGCAACACCTCGGCTGCGCGCTGCGCACGCTGCCAGGCATGGGTGCCAGCAAAACCAATCTCGACATCGGCGATCCATCCAGGCAGTTCCATGAAACCGGCCACCTTCAAGGTCGGTGGCTTGCCGCGCGAACGGGCCCCGCTCAGACCGATGCGATTGGGCCCCAGCGGCTCAAACTGCACCTCAGAAAAATCCAACACCAGATCGGGGGTGGCATAGCGAGCTGGGTCATGCACCTCGTAGAGCAATTGCAAGGTGGCGGTTTGGGTGTCCAATCGACCGGCATCACCAGGGGCCAAACGCAGTTCAGCACTGCCATCTGAGTGCACATGCGCCAACGGAAATCCCAGTTGTGCGTAGTCTTGGGCACTCAGGAGCGCGCCGCCAATGGGCTCAAAATTGCCGCCCGTGAGTTGTCCCGAGCACTCTAACAAATGCCCCACTGTCAAAGCACCTGCCAAGGCCTGTTCGCTGCCATCGAGTTGGGCCATGGCCGGGGCGGCAAACAGGGCCGAGTCGGCCACCCGGCCAGTCACCACCACATCGGCCCCTTGTGCCAGTGCTTGGGCCATGGGCACCGCACCCAAGTAGGCGTGTGCCCCCACCAGTGGGGCCACCAAAGGCTTATCCCATGCAATCTCTTGGGCCATGTGCAACACATCATCGCCATGCACGGCCGCCACATTCAACCCACGGATGCCCAAAGTGTGCGCCAATTCAGCTATTTTTTGACCTGCAGCGACCGGGTTGGCTTGCCCCAAGTTGGTCAAAATGGCACAGCCTCTTTCATGGGCCACCGGCAACAACGGCGAGAGTCGCCTGCGCAACCTGGGGTCATAGCCGCTTTCAGGATTGGCCGCGCGGGCCTTCAATGCAGGCAGCAGCGTGCGCTCAGCCAAACACTCCAGCCCAATGGCATCGATTTCACCCGAGGCCACCAAGCGCACCGCTGCGTCCACGCGGTCCCCGGCAAACCCCGCGCCGCAGCCCACCCGAGTGGCCAGTCTTTTCATGCTCATACACCCATGTAGGTGCGCTGCACCTCTGGATCGCGCAGCAACTCCGCCCCACTGCTGATCTTGACCAAACGGCCGTGATCCAACACACAACCTCGCTGGCACAAGCGCAAGGCGTTGCCTACGTTTTGCTCGACCAGCAGCACGGTCAGACCCTTTTGTTGAACCAAGCTTTGCACTTTGTCGAATAAGCGATCGACCATGATGGGCGCCAAACCCAAGGTCGGTTCATCCAGCA
>CAWUNN010000028.1:0-11059 GCA_963923185.1 uncultured Limnohabitans sp.
AGGGGTGTCCATGAAAACAAAGCCATGTTCGGTCACGGGTTGGGCGTACTCGTACACGGCGCGCAAATTGGTGGTGCCGCCTTTGGCCACGGCGCCCAGCGACTTTTCAAAGATGGTGGTCAAGCCCCCGTTTTTGTTGCCGGGCGATGGGTTGTTGTCCATCTTGCCGCCATGGATGCGGGTGTAGTTCTCCCACCACCTGATGCGTTGTACCAGCTTTTGGCCGACTTCCGTGCTGATGGCCCGGCGCGTCAGCAAGTGCTCGGCACCATAAATCTCGGGGGTTTCACTCAGAATGGCGGTGCCGCCGTGGGCCACCAAGCGATCGACGGCTGCACCCAAGGCTGGATTGGCGCTGATGCCGGAATAGCCGTCTGAGCCGCCGCACTGCAAACCCACGGTGATGTGGCGGGCACTGCAGGCTTGACGTGAGACGTCATTGGCCACAGGCAACATGGCCTTGACCATGGCAATGCCATGCTCAATGGTTTGGCTGGTGCCGCCGCTGTCTTGGATGTTGAAGGTCTTGAGCAAGGGCCCCTCGGACAGGTGCGAGCGCTTGAGCCACACACCCACTTGGTTGGCCTCACAGCCCAACCCCACCACCAACACGCCGCCCAGGTTGGCATGGCGGGCGTAACCAGCCAAGGTGCGCTCCAGCACTTGCAAGCCCTCCCCTTCAGAGTCCATGCCGCAGCCGGTGCCATGGGTGAGCGCGATCACGCCATCGACCATGGGGAAAGCTTGCAGGGCCTGCGGGTTCAGGCGCCTAGAGAAATGATCGGCAATGGCGCGCGCCACGGTGGCCGAGCAGTTCACGGTCGAGAGCACTGCAATGTAGTTGCGGGTGGCGACACGGCCATCGGGTCGGACGATGCCTTGAAAGCTGGCCTCGCACGGGGCAGGGTCGGGTTTGACATCGGCGCCAAAGGCGTAATCGCGCTGGGCGTTCAGGCTGTCGTCGAGCAGGCCCAGGTTGTGCACATGGACATGCTCACCGGCGCCAATGGGCTTGGTGGCGTAGCCAATGACTTGGTTGTAGCGGCGCACGGGTTGGCCTGCAGGCAATTCACGCAGAGCCACCTTGTGGCCGGGTGGAATCAATCCTTTGGAGGTGGCTCCCGAGGGCAAGGTGGTGCCGCCCAACAGCTGTTGACGGGCAATGGCCACGTCATCTTGTGGGTGCAACAAAAATACAGCGTCCATGTTGTGTCCCATCAGTTGGACCAACCACCATCGATGATTTGGGCCGTGCCAGTGGTGAAGGCAGAGTCGTCACTGGCCAGGTACACCGCCAAGGCTGCGATCTCTGCGGTGTGACCCAAACGCCCCATGGGTTGACGACCAACGAAGAAAGCCTCGGTTTGCTCCAGCGTCTGACCAGTGGCCTTGGCCTGTGCTGCGATGCGATCGCGCAGTGAAGGCGACTCGACCGTGCCTGGGCAAATGGCGTTGCAACGAATGCCCTTGGCCACGTAGTCAGCGGCCACCGATTTGGTCAAGCCGATGATGGCGGCCTTGGACGCGCCATACACAAAACGATTGGGCGCACCCGTGATGCTGCTGGCCACCGAGGCCACATTGATGATCGAGCCAGCTCCTTTTTTCAGCATGCCCGGCAAAAAAGCCTTGATGGTGCGGTACTGCGAGCGCACATTCAAATTGAAGGCGAAATCCCATTCTTCTTCGGTGCAGTCGAGCACCGTGCCCACATGCACGAAACCCGCACCATTGAACAAGATGTCGATTGGCGGGTGACGTTGTGCCAAATCGACGATGGCCTGGGGTTGCAGCACATCGACCAGTTCGGTTTGGCAACCGGTGGCTTGTTGGAGGCTGGCCAAGGTGTTGGGGTTGATGTCGCAGGCGATCACCTGTGCGCCTTCGCGCACAAAGGCCTCTGCGGTGGCGCGACCGATGCCCTGCCCTGCGGCAGTCACGACAGCCAGTTTGCCGGCCAAGCGTTGCGATGTGCTCATGAAATGGTCTTTCAATGTGTCAAGTCTAGGGTTGATGCGGGTCTTGTGACGGGTCTTCAGTGGTTGTCTTTGGGCACGGCGGCGCCGCGCTGGCCTTTGAGAAAGTCCAGGTCCACGCCTTCATCGGCTTGCAGCACATGGTCGATGTACAGCTTCCAATAGCCACTGCTCATGGCCGGGGCTGGGGCCTTCCATTTCTGGCGGCGTTGATCCATTTCGGCTGTCTCCACATGCAAGTGCAAGCTGCGCTGTGCCACATCCAGGGTGATCAGATCGCCGTTTTGCACCAGGGCCAATGGGCCACCGGCAGCGGCCTCAGGCGCGGTGTGCAACACCACGGTGCCATAAGCGGTGCCACTCATGCGGGCATCGCTGATTCGAACCATGTCGGTGATGCCTTTGCGCAAAATCTTGGGTGGCAATGGCATGTTGCCGACCTCGGCCATGCCAGGGTAGCCTTTGGGGCCGCAGTTTTTCAAGACCAAGATACAGGTCTCGTCGACATCGAGTGACTCGTCATCGATGCGGCGATGAAAGTCATCGCTGTCCTCGAACACCACGGCACGCCCGGTGTGCTTCATCAACTCGGGCGTGGCCGCGCTGGGTTTGATCACCGCGCCGCGCGGAGCCAAATTGCCACGCAGCACGGCAATACCGGCCTTGTCTTTGAACGGTTGATCCACCGTCTTGATCACCGCGGGGTTGTGGTTTTGAGCATGGCTGACGTTCTCGGCCACGGTGTGGCCACTGACGGTGAGTGCGCCACCATGCAAGTGACTCAAGATTTCTTTCATGACCACGGGCAAGCCGCCAGCGTAGCAAAAATCTTCCATCAGGTACTGCCCACTGGGCTGCAGATTGACCAGGCATGGCATCTCTGAGCCCAAGCGATCAAAGTCTTCCAGCTTCAGCTCAACCCCCAAACGACCCGCGATGGCGATCAGGTGGATCACCGCATTGGTCGAGCCGCCGATCGCGGCCAAGGTTTTGATGGCATTCTCAAAAGCTTGGCGGGTCAAGATTTGCGAGATGGTGATGTCGTCTTTGACCATTTGCACGATGCGGCGACCGGCCTCGCGGGCCAGCACATTGCGACGCCCATCGACCGCCGGGTAAGCGGCGTTGCCTGGCAAGCCGATGCCCAGTGCTTCGACCATGCTGGCCATGGTCGAGGCCGTGCCCATGGTCATGCAATGGCCGTGGCTGCGGTGCATGCAGCTTTCGGCTTCGAAAAAATCTTGCAGCTTCAGGGTGCCGGCGCGCACTTGTTCGCTCATGCTCCACACGCCCGTGCCAGAGCCCAGCTCTTGGCCGCGCCATTTGCCGTTCAGCATGGGGCCGCCACTGACCCCAATGGTGGGCAGGTTGGCGCTAGACGCCCCCATCAACAGCGAGGGGGTGGTCTTGTCGCAACCCATCAGCAGCACCACACCATCGATGGGGTTGCCTCGGATGCTTTCTTCGACATCCATGCTGGCCAGGTTGCGGTACAGCATGGCCGTGGGCCGCAACAAGGTCTCGCCCAGTGACATCACCGGGAACTCCAGCGGAAAACCACCGGCCTCGTAAACACCGATCTTGACCTGCTCGGCCAAGGTGCGAAAGTGCGAGTTGCAAGGTGTCAATTCGCTGAAGGTGTTGCAAATCCCGATCACCGGCCGCCCATCAAATTGATCGTGTGGCACGCCTTTGCCTTTGACCCAGCTGCGGTATGCAAAGCCGTCGCGGTCTTGGCGTCCAAACCATTGCTGGCTGCGCAATTCAGAAGGTTTTTTTTTGGGTTGGCTCATGTCAGACTTTCAAGTTGGATCAAATGTTACCTTGCCAGATCCCATGCGAGCGACATGCATTTGACAATTCGGGGTCGCATCGCCAATTCAAGGGTTAATACGGATGGGAGGGGCATCGTTCATATACAAAACTTCACTCGCAAGCTTTTGCATACGGAGAATGGAATGAATTGGAAAAAAATAGGGGTCGGTGCGCTGATCGCAAGTGCCGTCATGGCCGCCACCTTGCCGACTTGGGCCCAACAACAACGAAAACTCACGGTCTGGTGGGTCAAGGGCTATTACAAGGCCGAAGACGATGCGCTGTTTGAAGCCATCAAGAAGTTCGAGGCCAAGCACAAAGACATCAAAATCGAACTTTCGCAGTATTCGATCCAAGACACCATCCCCAAAACCGTGGCCGCATTGGACTCGGGCTCTCCCCCTGATTTGGCCTATTCGGATGTCTACGATTTTCAGGTCACGGCCAAATGGGCTTATGACGGCAAATTGGAAGACGTGAGCGATGTGATCGACAAGATCCGCAACAACTTTGAACCCAATGCCTTGTCCACCACTTTCTTGTACAACAACGCCGAGAAAAAGCGCGCTTATTACGCCTTTCCCACCAAGCAGCAGACCATGCACATCCAGTACTGGAAAGACATGCTGGCCGAGGCGGGTTACAGCGACAAAGACTTGCCCACCACTTGGAATGAGTACTGGGATTTCTGGTGCTCTAAGGTCCAGACCGGCTATCGCCAAAAGAGCGGCAAGCGCTCCTTTGGCACGGGCTTTCCGATGGGCGTGGACTCGAGCGACTCGTTCTTCTCGTTCCTGACCTTTGTCGACGCCTATAACGTGAGGCTGGTCAATGACTCGGGCAAGTTGTTGGTCGATGACCCGACCGTGCGCCAAGGCCTGATCAATGCCTTGCGCGACTACACCGCGGTGTACTCAAAGGGTTGCACCCCACCTTCGGCCACCAGCTGGAAGGACCCCGACAACAACGTGGCGTTCCACAACAAAACCATCATCATGACCCACAACGCCACGATCTCGATCGCGGCCAAATGGTTGGATGACATGAACAACACCGCGCTCAGTGCCGAGCAGCGTGAAGTGGCCCGCAAAAACTACACCCAAAACATCGCCACGGCAGGCTTTCCCTTGAAGCCCGATGGGACCAAGATGGCTTACCGCGCAGCGGTGAAAACGGGCGTGATCTTCAAGGACGCCAAAAACAAAGCGGACGCCAAGAAGTTTTTGACCTTCATTTTGGACGACGCCAACTTGACCCCCTATGTCGAAGGCTCTTTGGGCCGTTGGTTTCCGGTCACCAAGAAGGGTCAACAAAGCCCATTCTGGAAAAACGATCCCCACCGGTTGGCCGTTTACAACCAGTTCATGAATGGCACCAGCCCGTTTGAGTTCACCAAGAACTACAAGTTCACGGTGGTCAACAACGAAAACGTCTGGGCCAAGGCCATGAACCGCTACCTGAACGAAAAAGTGCCGATCGAGAAAGCGGTCGACGAGATGATCGTCCGCATCAAAGAACTGGCTGGCGACTGAGTGCTGCCCCCCTGGCGAGCCCCCTCGGGGCTTGCCAGATTGGAACGATTGACAACCACCCTGGCGGTGGTCTTACCCCATGAACAGCACGACTGCAACCCTGGGCTCGGCCCGCAAATCCACCTCTCCTTGGGTCTTTTGGGCCCGCTGGATGGTGTTGCCCTATCTGTTGATCTTTTTGGTGTTTGTGCTGTACCCGGTCTTTTATGGGCTGTGGATTGCCCGACACCCAGACAGCTATCAGGCTTTGGTGGCCGATCCCATCTTTTTTCGCACCTTGGTCAACACCTTGATCTTTTTGGGGGTGGCCATCAACATCAAGATGATGATCGCCTTGGGGCTGTCGGGCTTTTTCATCCAAACGCGCTGGTGGATCAAGGTCTTGTCGGTGATTTTCATTTTGCCCTGGGCGGTTCCGTCCATCCCCACGATTTTGTCGGTGCGCTTCATGTTGAACCCCGAGTGGGGGGTGATCAACTCGACCATCTTCCGGCTGACCGGCCTGGATGGCCCCAACTGGCTCAATGATCCGACCTTGGCACTGACGTTCTCGATGGTCATGCATGTTTGGAAATCTTTGCCCTTTTGGACCTTGATCTTGATCGCGGGACGCTTGGCGATTCCGACCGAGCAATACGAGGCGGCCTCGGTCGATGGGGCCACCAGTTGGCAAAAATTCAGGTACATCACCTGGCCCTCGATGAGCAGCCTTTACCTGACCTCGACCATTTTGTCCGCCATTTGGACTTTGGGCGACTTCAACAGCGTCTACCTGCTCACCGGTGGCGGACCGGCCGATTTGACCCATGTGTTGTCTACCTTGGGCATTCGGTATTTGCGCCTGGATCGGGTGGACATGGCCATGGCCTCCATTGTGGTGGCCATGCCCTTGGTGTTGCCCCTGGTTTATTTCATGATGAAACGGCTCTCCAAATGAAAATGCAAGCCGTCACCCGCGAAGCCAAGTTGTTGTTGGTGGGCATTCCGGTGTTGTTGTGGACCTTGTTGCCCATCTATCACCTGCTGTTGCTGGCGATCTCGCCCAAGGACGAAGGCACCTCGGGCAAGTTGTGGCCCGACCACCCTACGCTGCAAAACTTTGACATGGCTTTCAGGCAAAACCACTATTACCTGAATCACTTTTGGGATCAGATTTGGAACTCGGTGCTGATCGCATCGGCAGTGGGCATATTGACCTTGTTCATCTCCACCTGCGCAGCCTTTTCGATCAGTCGCTTGCGCTTGAAGGGCGGGCGCACCGTCATGAACATGGCCTTGTTCACCTACTTCATTCCGGCTGCGTTTTTGGCCGTGCCCATGTACAAGACCATGGGCTTTTATGGGCTGCTCAACAGCCAATGGTCGCTGATTTTGGCCATGGTGACGATCGCCTCGCCCTACTGCATTTGGGTCTTGAAACAAGCCAGCGACAAATTGCCCTACGAATTGGACGAAGCCGCTCGCATCGATGGGGCCAGCCCGTTGCAACTGTTTTATTTGGTCTATGTGCCCTTGATGGTGCCCTCGCTGGTGGCCGTGGGCACCTATGCCTTGTTGCTGGCCTGGAACGAATACCTGTATGCGTTTTTGTTGCTCTCTCGCGATGAAAACCTGACCTTGTCGGTGGCCTTGGGCAATTTTTTACAGGCCGACGATTCGCCTTGGGAATTGCTGATGGCCACGGGCCTGATCTACGCCCTGCCCCCGGCGGCGATTTATTACGCATTCAAAAAATACATGGTGTCGGGCTTGACCGCCGGCGCTGTCAAAAGCTGAGGATCTTTGCATGTCTACCGTTTCGTTCAATCGCATTGAAAAGGTCTATGGCCAAAAGGTCAAGGTCATCCATGGCATCAGCTTTGAAATCCAATCGGGCGAGTTTGTGGTGTTGGTGGGTCCTTCGGGCTGCGGCAAATCGACCCTGCTGCGAATGCTGGCTGGTTTGGAAGAAATTTCCGCGGGCGAGATCAGCATCGATGGACAGGTGATCAACGACCTCGAGTCCAAAGATCGCGACATTGCCATGGTGTTTCAAAGCTATGCCTTGTACCCGCACATGACGGTGCGCGAGAACATGGGTTTCAGCTTGAAGTTGCGCAAAGAGACCTCGGCCCACATCGCCCAGCGGGTCGAGCATGCCGCGCAGATTTTGAACCTCAGCACCCTGCTCGATCGCTACCCGCGCGAGCTCTCTGGCGGTCAACGTCAGCGCGTGGCCATGGGCCGCGCCATCGTGCGCAACCCCAAGGTGTTTTTGTTTGACGAGCCACTGTCCAATTTGGATGCCAAGCTCAGGGTGGCGATGCGCGCCGAAATCAAGGCCTTGCACCAACGCCTGAAGACCACCACGGTGTATGTGACCCACGATCAAATCGAGGCCATGACCATGGCCGACCGCATCGTGGTGATGCACGACGGCATCATCGAGCAAATGGGCACGCCCCTGGATCTGTTTGATCGTCCGCGCAACCTCTTTGTGGCTCAGTTCATTGGCTCACCGGCCATGAATTTGATCCACGGTGTGGTCACAGGATCTCATGTGCAAGCCCATGGCCAGGCATGGCCTTTGCCCGCTGGGGTGACCGTCTCCCAGGGGCAACAGCTGCATTACGGCATACGCCCCACCGACATCAGTCTGGGCGATCAGGGCGTGCAAGCCAAGGTGATCGTGGTCGAGCCCACCGGCGCCGAGACCGAGTTGCTGGTTCAAGTGGATGAGCAACGCCTGGTGGTGGTGACCCATGGCCGATCATCGGTCAAGCCCGACCACATCGTTCACCTGGATATCGCCACCGACAAGGTTCACCTGTTTGACGGCGCCAGCGGTCAACGCATCTGAAATCCAGGGGATCGAGATGCACACCAGCCGCAGACTCACGCCAGCGCAAATCGACACCTACCACCAAGAGGGTTGGGTGGTGCCCGATTACCAATTGGAAGCGCCGTTTTTGAAGCAGCTGCAAGATGCGTTGAACGATCTGATCAAAAACAACCCAGGCGTTCGCCCTGAGAAACTGGTCAGCGCGCACGTCGAGGGCGACAACCGCGAAGGTGTGATCGGCAGTAAGCGTTTTTTAGAGCTGGCCATGCACCCCCCGATTGTCGATCTGGTCGAAGACGTGATCGGGCCAGACATCGTGCTGTGGGGCTGCCATGTGTTTTGCAAGCCGCCTGAAGAGGGCTTTGAGACGCCCTGGCATCAAGACGGCCATTATTGGCCCATGCGCCCTTTGGCCACTTGCACGGTGTGGGTCGCGTTGGAGCCCAGCACCCGACAAAACGGTTGCCTGCGCGTCATCCCCCGCTCTCACTTCGGACAAAAGCTGCACGACCATTTGCACGAAGATCGCCAAGACTTGACCTTGCAAGAGCGCATGGCCGATGGCACTTTTGACGAGTCCAGCGCTGTGGACATCGAACTGCAGCCAGGGCAGATGTCCATGCACGATGTGTACATGATCCACGGCGCCAAGGCCAACACCTCTCAGATCAGGCGCACCGGGGTGGCACTGCGCTACATGCCGGCCAGCTCACACTTTGATCGCGGGCTGAATCCCGTCAACGGCCAAAGTGGTGTGCCGGTTAAGTTTGCCAACCGCCCCTTGTGGCTGCTGCGCGGGCGCGACGTGTGCGGCCGCAATGACTTTGAGGTCGGTCACCGCCAAGGCTGAGGGCACAGGCAGCGGCTTGGGGGCGCAGCATCATTTTTCTGCGGGCTTGAGTTGCAGTGATTTGTACTCCAAAAACTCATCCAAGCCGAATTTGCCATTTTCACGGCCGTGGCCTGATTGTTTGTAACCGCCAAAGGGTGCGTTGCTGTTGAACGGAGCGCCGTTGATGTCGACTTGGCCGGTGCGGATGCGGCGGGCCACGCGAATGGCATGGGCCTCGTCTTGGCTCCAGACGCCACCCCCCAAACCGTAGATGGTGTCGTTGGCGATGCGAATGGCTTGTTCTTCGTCCTCGTAAGCCAACATCACCAGCACCGGACCAAAGATCTCTTCTTTGGCCAAGGTGTGGTGGGGTTGCACCACCAACACCGTGGGTTGTACAAAATAGCCCTGATCAAAGGCCGGCCGCTCAGCCCCACCCGCGACCAGCTCGGCACCTTCTTTCAGACCCAATTCGATGAAGTTCAGCACGCGGTCGCGCTGTGCGGCACTGACCAGTGGGCCCAGGCGGGTGTTTTCATCCAGACTCGCGCCCAGGGTCAACTTGGACACCGCCGCCGCGGCCAAAGCCTTGGCCTCGTCCAAGCGAGACTTGGGCACCAGCATGCGGGTGTGGGCCGAACAGGTTTGACCACTGTTCAACATGCAAGCGGAAACACTGCCTTTGACGGCAGCAGCCAAATCGGCATCGGGCAGGATCACGCTGGCCGATTTACCCCCCAGCTCAAGGGCCACGCGCTTGATGCTTTGCGAGGCCAACTCGCCCACGCGCTTGCCCGCGCGGGTCGAGCCCGTGAAGCTGACCATGTCGACCTCGGGGTGACTGGAGAGCACTTCGCCCACCACGGGGCCCGCGCCATTGACCAAATTGAACACACCTGGCGGAAAGCCTGCTTCGTGGATGATCTCAGTCAAGATCATGGCGTTGATGGGGGCCACTTCGCTGGGCTTGAGAACCACGGTGCAACCCGCAGCCAACGCCGGGGCGACTTTGAGGGTGATCTGGTTCAGTGGGAAATTCCATGGGGTGATGCAAGCCACCACACCGACGGGTTCGCGCACCACCAAAGAATGGCCGACTTGCTCTTCCCACATGAAACGACGTGCTTGCTTGGCCGCATTGCCCCAGTTGAACACCGGTCCCCCCACTTGCACCATTCGCGACATCTTGATGGGCATGCCGACCTCTCGGGCAATGGCTTGGGCCATTTCTTCGGCACGGGCCTTGAGGCCTTCCACCACTTTGTCGATCAACGTGCAGCGTTGCTCCAGCGGGGTTTGCGACCACGCATCAAAGGCCGCACGCGCAGCCACAATGGCCTGCTCGGCCTCGGTGGCCGTGCCTTGAGGGACGGTGGCGATCACCTCTTCGGTGGTCGAGTCGTGCACCGCAAAGCTTTGGCTGGACTGAGCTCGGACCCATTGGCCGTTGATGTAATGAGATTCGTAGGCTTTCATGTGCGTCTCCTGAATTAAATTTCATGTCATATTTGAAAATGCATTATAGTGCATTATCGAATGAAATGAGACTGGGCTACCTTCAAATATGGCCCCACACCATCATCACATCGCGGCCTTCGACCAGCAAATCGATGGGTGCGCCCACAGGCAGACAAACCCGGGTGGCCACATGGCCAAAGGGCAAATCCGTCAGCACGGGCACCTTCAATTGGCTGCGCAGAAATTGCACCACCGACTTCAGGTTGAAGCCACGGTCATGGGGGGTCAACTGGTAGTCGGTGAATGCGCCCAAGACGATGGCCTTTTGTTGGGCCAACACCCCGGCGTGCAGCAATTGGCTGAGCATGCGCTCGATTCGGTAGGGATGCTCGCCCACGTCCTCTAGAAACAGCACCCCGCCCTTGACCTTGGGGAAAAAAGGCGTGCCGAGCAAACTGCAAAGCACCGTCAAGTTGCCACCCCACAGCATGGCATCACGGGCCCAAACCCCAGCCCTTTTGCCCTGCAGGGCCAGGGCCGTGGCGGTGGACATGCGCCACCCCGTGCCCTCGCCTTGACCGGTCAGGACATCGTTGAAGCCTGTCTCTTATACACATCTGACGCT
>CAWUNN010000029.1:0-11055 GCA_963923185.1 uncultured Limnohabitans sp.
GTGGGCTCGGAGATGTGTATAAGAGACAGCCACCAAGCGACGCAATGGGTAGGCGCCTTCTGATGCCAGCCACAAGGGGGTGCCGTAAGGCAGGCTTTGTGGGTCTACGGCGACCGATCGCCCGGCGGTCAAGGGCACCCCCTGGGCGCCGCGCGGACCACTGTGGGAATCGAGCAGCGGCTCTTCTTTAAAAAACACATACCTGGGGTTGGCCCACAGCAATTCGTTGCGACGCTCTGGGTTGGCCGCCAACCACTTCTTGATGCCCGGCCATGTGGCATCTTGCGTCAGTCGTTGATCGAGCAACCAGCGGCCCACACTTTGATAAGGATGATGGTTGGTGGCAGCGAAAGACAGCCGCACGGGGAGGACTCTGCCATCGGCCTCTTGCAGCTGCAAACGCCCAGAGCCTTGAATGTGCAGCACCATGGCATCGATCGGGTCGCTGAGGAAGGCGATTTCGCGACCGCGCAAGGCCGCCTTGGCCTCAGCCAGGGTATCGATTTCGCGGCGACTGTACCAGGGGCTGGCCTCGAGCTGGCGCGTCAGTTCGGCCGGCGGCATGTAAATGGGCACCTCAAAACCAGGCCGACGCACACGGCTGGCCACAAAAGAGGGTTCAAAATAAGCGGTCAATAAACCTTGATCGCGGCCCTGAGGGTCCTCCAGTCGATAGGCTTGCAGGCGTTGCATCAGCCATTGGCGCTGAACCGTGGCCCCCATGAGCGTCAGACCCTCTAGCTCTGTGCAGACCGAGTTCCAAGCATGGGTCATTTTACGTTGGCAACTGCGGCGCAGCGCTGGCCAAACCTGTGAAACATCATCCTGCTCCCAGCCGGGCAATTCAGACCATGGGACAGGCCGCCAACGGCTCAGTGGCATTTGGGGCACCCCAGTGGACGAGGCGGGCGCAGACGCGACTGCACCCACTTGGGCGCTGGGCCCAGACGGTCGCAAGGACGGGGTGCCGCAAGAGACCAAAAAAATTACAATCCCCATCCATGCAATGGCAAAAAGAAAGCGTGACATGGGCATGATTTTGCTTGAGGCCCTGGCTGCTGGGGGCATTTTGGTGTTGATCGTGTGGTGGACCATGTTCAGCGGTCGTGACAAGGGCGAACCCAAAAAACCAGACCAGTCTGATTGAGCACTCATGGAAGTGGGGCGCGCACCAAATTGGACAATTCAACCGCCGATTTGACGCCCATTTTGTCAAACACGCGGGCGCGATGAACTTCGACGGTTCGCACGCTGATGCCCAACTCATCGGCAATCAACTTGTTGGGCAGCCCCTGCACGACCCTTTGCATGACCTCGTGCTCACGCTCGGTCAATTCGGACAACATGCGCCGCTGTTGGTCGCGCAATTGGGCCATCTCCATGTGGCGTTGCGAGTGCAACAAGGCCTGTTCGATGCGGTCGACCAGCACATTGTCTGAAAAAGGTTTTTCACAAAAATCAAACGCCCCTCTTTTGACTGCATCGACAGCGGTCGGTACATCGGCATGGCCTGAGAGAAAGATCACCGGACAAATGTCGGTCAGTTGTTTGCTGATCCAAATGTCAAAAAGCGCCAAACCACTGATGCCAGGCATGCGTACATCGAGCAACAAGCAACAAGGCTCTTCGGGCGGCTTGAGTCGTTGCCAATGGGACAAGAACTGATCAGCGCTGGCATGTTCGGTACTGGGCAAGCCGCGCGAACGCAGCAGCCAAGCCAGTGCTTCACGCACACTGGCGTCGTCATCGACCAAGTGAACCAAGGCTTTTTGTGTCGGTTGCATTCAAGACTCTACAAGCTTGTGGGGGGTGCGATAGGGTAGCGTGAAAACAAACACGGTCCCTTGAGCGGATTGGGGGCGGTGGGCCAATTGGCCGCCGTGTTGTTCCACCACGGTTCGGCACAAGCTCAAACCCAAGCCCATGCCGTCTGGTTTGGTGGTGAAAAACGGTGTGTACAAGTTGATTTCTGCTTCTGGCTCAATGCCACAGCCGCAATCGGTGACTTCGACAGACAGTGCGCGCACTGAATCGGTGATGTCCACCTCGCTCATGGAAATGGACAGCACACGAGGCAGAGACCCTGGTTGGGGTGCTTCGCCCATGGCTTGCATGCCATTTCTGGCCAAATTCAAAATCACTTGTTCGACCATGGCCTTGTCGCAATGGATGGGTGGCAACCCTCTGGGCACATTCAGCCGCAAGTCGATCATCCATTTTTGTGCCTGCAATTTCAGCAAAGGCAGCACGCTTTCCACCAAATCCCTGGGAGTGACGAGTTCTCGTGTCGGTGCCCGTTTGCGAACCAAATCGTGCACGCTTTTGATCACTTGACCCGCCCGCTCAGCTTGCTGTGCAATGCGATGCACGGCCTCATGGAGCTGTTGCATCAATTCGACCGAAGTGCCTGCTTGACTTTGCAACAGATTCAAGCTGCCATGGGCGTAACTTGAGATGGCCACCAGGGGTTGATTGAGCTCGTGGCTGAGCAAAGAGGCCATCTCTCCCATGCTGGCCAATCGAGAAGTCGCTTGCAGTTTTTCCAGCGAAGCTCGCGACAACTCTTCGATTCGGCGCTGCTCACTCATGTCCAAAATGGCGCTCATCCACCCAGCTTGCTGACCTTGTGCATCAATCAGCGGAGCTTCAAAAATCAAAACTGGAAAACGTTTTCCATTGGCGTGCATGAAAACCGACTCTATGCCCACGCGTGGGGCTGTGGTACCCGCCAAACGCAAAGCTTGTCGCTGACCATATTCGGAAACCATCTCAGGTGGCCAGTACAAAGGTGGATTGGTACTGCCCAACAATGCCTCAGCAGGCCAACCCACCATGTCGCAAAAGGCGGGGTTGACGTAAGTGATGCGACCTTGCATGTCGCGTGCTCGCAAGCCGGTGACCAAAGAGTTTTCCATGGCCTTTCGAAATGCCAAGGCTTCGGCCAATTCATGCTCAGCCCGTTGTCGACGCCGAGTGTCGCGGGCCAGCAAGGCCAGTACAGTGATCAAGCCCAGGCTCAATGCCGCGACGGCGGCCGTCAGTAAATTGGTGAAGACATCGGGCCCCATGCGACGACTGTCCACCCGCAGCATCAAGGAAGACCCGGGCAAACTCAGCATCTGCTGGCTGCTGAACTTGCGTTTGCCGTCTCGAATTTGTCCGATCATGGCCAAGCGACTGCCGTCGGCGTCGACAAACGACAGTTGTTGGCTGCGGTAAAGCGAGGGCGTCACCAGACCGCTGAGCAGCTCTTGTAAAGCATAGGTGACGATCAAGTGACCCTTGAGTTGGCCATCTTTTGACCAAGGCAAACACATCTGCATCACTTCTGCACCCCCGCCATGGCTTTGGCTGACAAACGCGCTGGGGGTATAGGTGGCCACGCTGTCGCGGCGGGCTTGCGCGCACGTCAACTGAATTTCTGGCAACAAATGCTGCGAGATCAGCTCAACTTGATGTGGGCTGTGGGTGGGGCTGTTGGCCGCAGCGACCGGTTGCAACTGATCATCGCGCCACTCGATGCGCAGCCACTCGGTTTTTTCACGCATCAGAGTCTCGGTTTTTTCGATCCAGTCAGGCTTCTTCAAGCCGATCGGAATCAAAGCCTCCAGGGTATGTAAGTCACGACGCAGGCCTGTGCGCAAATCACTGACGGCATCGCTTGCATCGCGATTGGTCTGAATTTGAAGCTTTTCCAATTCGTAACGACCGGCCAACCACACCAGGGTCAGCAGCATGGACAAAACCAGCACCACCAATGCCACCCAAAGCAGATTGCGACGCGAACTCGGTCGCCATTTTGGACCGATCTTGTCGATCATGGTTGCGCTTCGGTTTTGAAGGGGACTTGGGTGACTTTGGGCTCGTCCCAAGTCCCTTCGATTTCAAATTGCTGGGTGTTCGAATCGGTCAGTGGTCGGCGCAACACATACTGCGCAACAAAGGTGGTCAAACCCACCACAGGGTTGATGGCCGAGTAAAGCAGTGACGCGCCAGCTGCATTGATGTCGGGGATCACCAGAACCTTCAGACGTTGGGTTTCATGGACGATGTCGGCTTGACCATCCATCATCACCACCGCAGCGACCCCTTTCATTTGCAAGTTGTGTGATTGAGCCACCCCATGATCGATCACCACATCGCCACGGAACACATCGAATGCAAAACCCTCACTGAAGACGTCTCTGAAATCCAGCAACAAGCGCCTGGGCAAGGCTTGCAAATTGAGCACGCCCAGCAATCGCGCCGCACCAGGTTCGGTTTTTAAAAACTGACCCCGTTCGACTTGGATTCGGAATTGACCACTCATGCTGCTGGTGTCTGGTGAGATCGGCGTGCCTTGCCAGCGAACCTCTCCTTCGATCGATCCGCTTCCTGAGCGAACTGCATCGGGGGTGCCCATCCGGCTGAGGACGTTGCCCGCATTTTTTAAAGTCAGTTTGAAATCAAAATGGGTTTGGCTGCGTGAAGATGTGGGTGACTTCTGCCAAAGACCTTGGGCATTGAAAGCACCATCGTCGTTGCTCAACATCAATTTGGACAGGCGCCATTCACGTGCCTTGCCTTGGGTGATTTGGTTTTGAGCTTGCAGCACCAATGAGCCTAATTTTTTGCCATGCAAGTCCAAGTCTTGGACTTCCAAATCCACAGTCGGAAAATCAGGCGCGTTTTGATCCAACAAAGCATCGACGTCGCTCTTGGTTTGTGGAGGAATGCTCAACCGGGACAGTCGCGCTTTCAAAAGCGCATTGCCGGCCCCACTGGACAACTGGTAACTGAGATCCCCTTCAAGTTCTTGCGAACGGATGTGGCCAGACCAAACCAAACCTTGGTTGCTTGCACCCAGGACCACTTGGTGCACATGTCGACCGGCCAGGCCGACCGACTGGGCCTGTAACTCAACCTTCAAAGCGGGCATGGTTTGCAGCCATTGGATGGCATCGCCAGGTGAGCCACTGGCTTTTTGAAGCCACTCTGACCAAGGATCCAACTCGAGCTCATCGGCGTTGACATGCACCAACACACCTTGCTCGGGCATGACCTGGGTGGTCTGACGCCCCCAACGTATCAGCCCACGTGTCACGCGGGGTTTGTCACCCGAGACGTCGCGAATCAAGCGCGCATCCAAATCTCCCCAGCGCAAAGTCACTTGGTCTTGCAGACTTTGGTTGCTGTTCAAGCGGGCTTCATTCAGACTGGTTTCAAAATGCAAGGGCATGCTTTGAGCTGCATTTTTGCCGAGACCGGATGGGGCTTGGATGGCCATGCCCACCATCGAGCTGTTGAACTGAGTTTCAATTTGCCCCTGGCGCCATTGAACTTTGGCGCTGTAGTTGGCACTGCCCGTCAGGGTTTTGAGGGGTGCAGACCAAGCCGATAATTCAGGGGCCTCTTGCAGACCTCGTGCGTTGATTTGGCCTTGCAACTTCAGCCACACTTTGGGCTGTGACGTGCCAGCATCGGCTTTGGCCGCGCCTTCTATGCGTGCTTCGCCGCCCCAAAGCAGAGCTTGCACATTGTTCAACTCAAAGCCATTGGCAGTGAAACGCAAACCACCACGCACCCGAGTCAGGTTGGGTCCAACTTGGCCCAATGAAATGTCGTTGCCCGAAAACGTCACCCAACCATTGGCCTGGGTGGCCTCGGGCTTGTCGATGGGAATGCCCAAGTTCATGCGCAAATCCACACCGCCTTGGGCCTGCGCAGAGTCCAGGGCTCGATCGGTATAGCCGTTCAATGGCGAGGCTTTCCAAAACTTGAGGGCATCATTCAAGGGCCCTTTGCCAGCTGCGCGCACGTTCACCACGGCTTTGTCCAGTTGCGCGATTTGGGCCTCGAGATCTGACCACACCATGCCTGGTGCTTGGGCCACACGGGTTTTGACGCGGCTCAATTTGACCGAGGCGCGGTCAAACACCAACTCTCCACTGAGGTCTTGCAGCACAGGCCATTCACCTGTCTCCGAGCTCGGCTGCAAAGACTTGGGGACCGTGTTGAATTTGACCCCGCGCACCAAGCCGCTGATGCGGAACTGACCCGATCCCTTTTGCGTGAAGGGAAAATCGGCCAAGCGCCCTGACATTTGGGCCGTCACCGATTGCGCCGTCCCTTGGGGCAAGGCCTCTTTCAAATATTGGCGAACCTGTGCCGGCAAGCTTTGCGGCAGCCAGCTGGTGATTTGGGTGATGGCCACTTCAGGGACTTGAACATGCAGTTGCATGCGACCTGAAGGGTCTTGGGGTGTTCGGGTCCAATTCAAGTCCAAGTCGGCACGGGTCGATCCCACTTGCAGTTGAGCGTGGTTGATTTTCAGATGCGTCTGTGTCGCCGATGTTTGAGCTTGAAAGTCCACTTGCAATCGATCGACTTTTTGAGTGGGCTCATCCCACATGCCCGGCCATTGCCAATGGCCCTGCGATTGCATCAACACGCCCTGGATCGAGGTGCCCGTTCCACTGAGTTCGCCCGACACACCGCTTGCGCCCGGCCAGTCGGCAAGGCCTGGGCCTTTGCGTGGCTCTGCGGGCTGCCAAGAGACGTCTTTCAGTTTGACAGACCATTGCTCGATGTTCAAATCTTGCAGCGGTCCGGTCCATTTCAGCTTGATGTTTTGAGCCAAACCGCGCGGGTTGGCTTGGTGCAGCCAGGCTGACCCAGCGTTGGGCATTTTGGCACTCCAGCGCGACAATTGGGCCAGATCCAGCGCATCCAAGTTGAGTTGTCCAAGGGTCATGCCACCTGCTTGGGTTTGCCACTCGAAGTCGGCTTGACTCAGGGGCCAGGCAGGCTCGTTTTCGGGTTCAAGTTTGGCATTTTTCAGGGACAAATGCTGGCGGGACCCATTGACCCACTCGATCCGACCCTGGGCGTGGCGCAAGTCTGGCAGCATCTCCGACCATCCGCTGACTTGACTCCATTGCACTTGGGTCAGTTCAAAATCTTGGGTCCAGGACTTCAATTGGCCATCACGCACAACCCACCAACCCCGAGTCCAGCCTTGACCCATCACGTTCACGGGTTGTTGGGGCGCAACAAGCCGTTGCCAAGCCGCCAAATGGACTTGGCCAGATGCCGCATACAGCTGTCCAGACCAAGTTTCAAACTGGCCGGCATGGGGATTGAGCAAAGCCTGTTTGAATTCGCCGCGCAGTGAAAACCGCTCACCCAATGCACTCGGCGGTGTGGCATCGATTCGAAACTGGTGATGGCGCAAGCCGTTTTGCAACACCATCTCCAGTCCTGAAAAATGGTGCTGACCGCCTTGTTGATCGGTGAAATGCACATCGCCGTCGCGCAGCACCCACTCCCATTGTTCAAAAACCCAATCGCGCAGCCGTTGATCTTGACCTTGCCCCAAAGGCATGTCACCTAAATGAAAGGTGCCTTGGGCGTCGCGTCGCACATCCACCGCGAGCCGCTCCAGAGTGATTTGGCTGAATTCGCCTTGCAAGGCCGAGGCGGGCGTCAACCGCAAGGTCAGGCGCCCCAGGTTCAGCAAAGGTTGGCCGTTCAAGCCCAACAATCGAATGTCGTTGATTTCAAATTCAGGGACCCAGCCCTTTGAGCTGGCCGTCAAGGGGCCTAACTCGACGGTGACCCCCAGCACACGCGTGGCATGCTCTTGCAACCAAGGGCGAAATTGGTCAATTCGGGGCACAATCAAGATGTGCAACGAAATCCACAGTGACAACACCAGCAGCCAGACAGCCGTCACCGTCCAGAACAAAGCACTGGCCAAGCGGGCATTCAGCATGACGCGAGTTGTCGACTGACGGATGACGGGCATTCGAATGATCTACTTGACGAGGTTGAAGTCTTGAGCCCGATTATCCCTGTCTTGGACCTGGCGCCAACTGAAGACGCATCGCCACCCGGTCTCAACGGTGATACTTTGCGAGCGCTGGCCCGTCACTCCCGTTTTGTGCAGCGGATTCGACGAAGGTACGAGGCCCATTTACACGTGTTGCCCCATGGCGCGCCTGACGCGAACTCCATGCGCCAGGCCATGCATGAATTGACCCCTGACTTCCCCGATCTGGCTGATCGCATGCGGGTTTTGCGCCAGCTGGTGGTCGAACGCTTGGCCGTGCTGGACTGCGAACAAAACCTTGCACTGGACAGGGTCACCCAAACCATGACGACCTTGGCGCAATTGACCCTGGATTGGGCTTGTGCCCAGGCCATGGCGCAACTGGACCAGCAGCATGGCGCGCCCCTCAAGCCCGATGGGCAAAGGGCTTGCTTTTGGGTCATCGGCATGGGCAAATTGGGTGCGCGAGAGCTCAATGTCTCCAGCGACATCGATCTGATTTATGTCTACGACCAGCAGGGCGAAACTGCGGGTCGAAGCGATGGTGCAGGACGCATCAGCCATCAAGAGTACTTCTCGCGGCTGGTCAAACGCTTGTATGCCATGATCGGAGACACCACCGAGCATGGATTTGTCTTTCGAGTCGATTTGGCCTTGCGCCCTAACGGCAACTCTGGACCCCCTGTGGTTTCGTTGTCAGCGTTGGAAGAGTATTTTCAAGTCCAGGGCCGTGAATGGGAGCGGTTTGCTTGGCTCAAAAGTCGGGTGGTGGCGCCAGCCTCGTCGGTGAGTCAAGGACATGCGTTGCGCGATGTGGTTTTGCCGTTTGTGTTCAGGCGTTACCTGGATTACGGTGTCTTTGAAGCGTTGCGGCAATTGCATCAACAAATTCGCGACCAAGCAGCTCGGCGCAGCGCTGGACGACCCGAGCGCGCCAATGACGTCAAATTGTCTCGCGGCGGTATCCGAGAAATCGAATTCATCGTGCAACTGTTGCAGGTCGTACGGGGTGGTCAATTCCCTGAATTGGCCACCCGACCCACCCTCAAGGCCCTAGAGCGTTTGACCCGTGCTCAATTGATGCCTGAAGAAACCGCTCAAGCGCTGACCCAGGCCTATGTGTTTTTGCGTCGAGTCGAGCACCGAATCCAGTACCTGGATGACCAACAAACCCATGTCTTGCCCGTTGATGACCCGGACCTCAGTTGGTTGGCCTTGACCATGGGCTATGGCGATTCGAGTGATTTTTTGATTGACTTGCACAGCCACAGAGAGCGTGTCGCTCAAGAGTTTGACCAGCTGTTGGGGCAAGCCCCAGCGCCAGAGGCGGCCGATTGCAAGGGCTGCCAACGCCCCAGTCAAGATTTAGAAGGGTTGATGAGCCAAGTCGCGGCGCCATTGCGCTCGCGCTTACAAAATTGGATCGACAGTCCGCGTGTTCATGCCTTGCGTGATGGAGGTCGATCGCGGCTGACGCAGTTGTTGCTGCGCACACAATCTTGGTTGGAGCTGGGGCGGATCAGCGAAGAGGCCGCCATGCGCTGGATGGACTGGGTCGAGCCCTTGTTGCGCCGTGAAAGCTACCTGGCGTTGTTGTTAGAGCGCCCCCGCGTTCATGAGCAACTGTTGCGATTATTGGGCTCTGCCCGCTGGCCTGCCAAGTACCTTTTGAAACACCCAGGCGTGATGGATGAGCTGGCCAGCCCAGGATTGTGGGCTGAGCGTTTTGACCCCGAGGCATTTGAGCGAGAGTTGGAATACCGACGTCGTTCGTTGGTGGATTTGGGGCAAGACGACGATGAGTCTTTGTTGAATTTATTGCGCCGTGCCCAGCACGCAGAAATGTTTCGAACACTCGCGCGTGATGTAGAGGGTCGCCTCAGTGTGGAGAAAGTGGCCGATGACTTGTCTGCGTTGGCCGACGCCGTGTTGCGGGTTTGTTTGCGATGGGTCTGGGCTAGGTTGAAGCAAAAGCACAGACAAGAGCCGCGCGTGGCGGTGATTGGATACGGCAAATTGGGCGGTAAAGAGTTGGGTTACGGCAGTGACCTGGACATCGTATTTGTGTACGACGATGCGCATGAGCAGGCCGGTGAAATTTATGCCGCCTTGGTGCGCAAAATGATCAATTGGCTCACCGTCAAGACCGCCGAAGGGGATTTGTACGAAATCGACACCGCCTTGCGCCCCAACGGTAACTCTGGATTGTTGGTGACTTCCATGGATGCTTATGCCCAGTATCAGGCACAACGTGGCAGCAACACCGCTTGGACCTGGGAGCACCAGGCCATGACGCGTGCACGCTGTTGTGTCGGCCCCGCCGACTTGGCCCAACGCATTGAAGCCGTTCGCCGCGAAGTCATGGCCATGCCCAGAGAGCAGCATGGATTGAAAGCCGAGATCTTGGCCATGCGCGAGCGCATGCGTGCGGCCAGACCGGTGCCGGCGGGCCTGTTTGATGTCAAGCACAGCCCCGGGGGCATGGTCGATGCCGAGTTTGCTGTGCAATACCTGGTCTTGGCCCATGCATCCCATCATGAGCAGCTGTTGGACAACGTGGGCAACATCGCGTTGCTGCACCGCTGCGAACAAGTGGGTTTGCTGCCTGAGGCTTTGGGTGTGGCAGCGGCCGATGCCTACCGGGATTTGCGCCGTGCACAGCACCGCTCACGTTTGGACGAGCAACCGACTCAATTTGCACAAGCTGATTTTGCTTCGCAGGCGCAAGCTATACAGGCTTTGATGAAGGCGGTGTGGTCTTGATCCGTTGAACCAATTGGGTGGTTGAATATCCGTCGACAAATGGCAACGCCTGAGCTTGACCGCCCCAACTGTTCACCAGTGCGGTTTCCGGCAATTTGGACATGTCATAGTCTCCCCCTTTGACAATGACATCAGGGCGCAGCTGTCCGATCAATTGCAAAGGCGTGTCTTCATCAAACCAAGTCACTGCGCTGACTGAGTGCAAGGCTGCAATCACCATGGCGCGGTCGGCCTCGTTGTTCAGGGGTCGATCCGGGCCTTTATTCAAGCGTCGCGCCGAAGCGTCGGTGTTCAGCCCCACCACCAACTGATGACCCAAGGCCCGGGCTTGATCCAAATAGGTCACATGCCCTCGGTGCAACACATCAAACACACCGTTGGTGAAAACCACCCGATGCCCTTGCGCATGCCAAGCCTGCACCAGGGTCAATGCATGAGAGGCCGAGCCTATTTTGGCCATGAAGGAAATGGGCGACATCCAG
>CAWUNN010000030.1:0-10927 GCA_963923185.1 uncultured Limnohabitans sp.
GGCCGAGCCACTGCCTTGGCTTTGGGTCACCCGAATGCCCCGTTCATGGCAAGCCTCCAGATCGAGATGCCGACCGGCCATGCCGGTCTGGGCAATCAATTCCAGCGCGGGCAATTGACGCAACAGTTCGCGGTCCAAACGGGTCCGCTCTCTGATCGGCACCAGGGCTTGGGTGTGGCGCAACAGGCTCGCCAATTCTTGTGGGTCTTCGATGTGGCGATTCAAGATGGTGACTTGGTGCTGGGCCAACTTGTCAAAACACGCCAAGTGCCGCACGCAGTCTTGATAATCATCCAGGATGGTCACTTGCATGGCGAGGAAGATGGAAGTTTGGTCTGTCGCCGATTGTGGCCTGTCGCGCTGGCTGCATGCAAGGCAGTGCCAAATGGGCGACAAGCAGGTGTTGCCAAGCCGCATTCGTTTTGGACAATGCAGCGTCGGGTCCATGCCAGGGCCTGGGTCAAGGAAAGCCATGCTCAAACGTTTGCTGTGCACACTGCCTGTCTGGATGGCGTTGATGGGCTCATGTGCGCATGCGCAAACGTATCCGGAAAAACCGATCAAGCTGATCGTGTCTTTCACCGCCGGGGGCACCACCGACATTTTGGCGCGCGAATTGGCCACCCAATTGAGTCAACGCTGGGGGGTGCCAGTGGTGGTCGAGAACAAAGCAGGCGCAGCTGGCAACCTGGGCACCGAGTGGGTCGCTCGGGCCGCCCCAGACGGTTACACCCTGCTGGCGACTTCGTTCGGTCCGATGGCGATCAACCCGACCCTGTTCAAGAATTTGGCCGTCAACCCCCAAACCGAATTGCAACCGGTGGCCTTGTTGGCCGAGGTGCCCAACGTCTTGGTGGTGCCGCGCAGTCTGGGGTTGAACAGCTTGTCTGATTTTTTGCAGTACGCCAAAAGCCGACCCCATCAAATCAGCTACGGTTCGACCGGCATTGGCACGGCGGCCCACATGACCGGGTTTTTGTTCAGCCAAGTCACCGGCATGGGGGCCACGCACATTCCATACAAAGGGGCAGAGGCGACCCGCGATCTGGTCGCGGGCCGCTTGCAATACATGTTTGCCACCATTCCGTCGGTGGCCCCTTTGATCAAGGCCGGTCAATTGCAGGCCTTGGCCATTTCAACCGGCGCTCGCTCGCGCAGCCTGCCCGAGGTGCCCACCTTGAAAGAGCAGGGCATCAAAATCACGGCCGGGGCTTGGTTTGGCGTGTTTGCACCCAAAGCAACGCCCACGGCCATCGTGAAAAAAATCAACGAGGCCGCCGTGCAAATTTTGGAGTCGCCTTCAGTCAAAGCCCGCTTGGTGACCCAAGGGGCAGAACCCATCGCCATGAATGTCGATGAATTCAGCCGCTATGTGCACGAGGAATACGAAACCTGGATCCCTGTGGTCAAAGCCTCGGGCGCCAAGCCCGAATGAGCCCTAGGCGGGACGCGACTGCAACACGGCCACCGCATCGGCCGATCGAACGCCTTGCCCCAAGGGCAGCACAAACAAGGGATTGATCTCGGCGGTCAACAATGTGTCACGCCAGTGATCGGCCAGCGCAGAAAAAGACACGATGGCTTGAACCAACGCGGGCACATCGGCCTTGGGTCGGCCTCGGTAGCCGTCCAACAATGGCCAAGTTTTGAGTTGATGCACCATCGCCAAAGCTTGCTCTGCGCTCAATCCGCCTTGCTCAGGCAACATCTGCAAACAGGTGTCTTGAATCAATTCGGCGCTGACGCCGCCCATGCCCAACAAGACCGCCGTGCCCAAGGCATCGCGGTGCAAACCCAAAATCACCTCGATGCCCGAGCCGATCATCTCTTGCACCAAAAAATGCCTCGGGCTGACACCCGTGTGTTGCCTGACCTCGCGCACCATCTGTTGCCAGCGGTGCTCGATGTCGCGCGCTGTGACGCCCACGGCCACACCGCCGACCTCGCTTTTGTGGGTGATTTCTGAGGACAGCAGCTTCAACACCGCTGGACCACCCAGTTGGGCGAGGGCGGCTTGGGCAGACGCCAGCCCATCGACCACCACTTCGCGGGTGGCAGTGATGCCGTATTGGGCAAACCAGGCTTTGGCTTGGGCTTCGTCCATGGGGCCAAAGTCGACCGGTGGCGGGTGAACCGCCAGGGTTGGGGCCTGGGTTTGAAGGCCATGCGGCTTGTGGGTGGTGTGCACCAAGGCAGACAAAGAGGCGGCGATGCCTTCGGCCGCAAAGAATGCAGGCACCCCTCTTCGCATCAGCAAGCCTGCCACCTCGGGCGCATGCGGGCTGATGTAGGCCATCACGGGCTTGTCGGTGTGGGGCAAATGGGCTTGCAATGCGCCGGCCATCAGCTCGGGCTGGGACAGACCCGATGAACCCACGATGACGATCAACCCGTCGTAGCTGGGGCTGTCCAACAAGGCCTTGACGGCCCCTTGCAGCAGATCGGGGCGCAGCCCAGCGAGCGTGACATCGATGGGGTTGCGATCCAGCACGGCTTCAGGCCCAGAGTTCAAGCTGCGCAAGGCGTTCGAGGTGTGCTCATCTGGGGCAGGGGTTTCAAAGCCGGCCAGGCCCAGCTCGTCAGAGACCAAGGTGCCAGCCCCACCGGTCGAGGTCAAGATGGCCAGGCGGCGACCCTTCAACGGCCGCCGCGTGGCCAAACTGGCGCTGACATCGAGCAAATCAGAAAAATGCCGCACCCTGATCACGCCCAATTGTTCAAAATAGGCGTCGTACATGCGGTCAGAACCCGCCATCGCGCCGGTGTGGGACACGGCCGCTCTGGCCCCCGCTTCTGAGCGCCCGACTTTGAATGCCACCACGGGTTTGCCCGCGCGCGCGGCTTTTCTGCAAGCCGCACTGAATCGCTGGGGCTCGCGCACGCTTTCAATGTACAGCGCAATGACCTGGGTGGCTGGGTCATCGGCCAGGTGCTCGACAAAATCTGCCAAGCCCAAATCCACTTCGTTGCTGGTTGAGATCAGCTTGGACAGGCCGATGCCACGGGCCGACGCCCGCGACAGCATCGAGCCCAAGATGCCACCGCTTTGCGAGACGACGGCGATCGAGCCCAACGGAAACTGGGGCATGTCCAATGCACCCGATGGCGACAAGACGATGCCATCGGTCAGGTTGACCAAGCCAATGGTGTTGGGGCCCAGCAAACGCATCGAGCCGGCTGCGTCGACCAAGGCTTGCTGACGGCTTGCGCCTGGCTCGCCGGTTTCGGCGAATCCGCTGGCCAACACGATGGCCGCAGGGCAACCGGTGGCCGCCAGTTCGCGCACGGCTTGTTCGGTGCGCTCGGCGCTGAGCAAAATCATGCCGACGTCGGGCACCTGCGGGATCGATGCGATGTCGGGGTAGCAAGTCCATTCGCCGATGCGGTCGACTTTGGGGTTGACCGGGTAGATCTGTCCGCTGTAACCGTGCTGGGCCAAATAGGCCATGGGTCGACCCGATGTTTTGGTGGGGTCGGCCGAGGCGCCAATGATGGCGATGCTGCGGGGCTTGAGTAAACGTGCAATGGCGTCCATCGATCAGCGCCTCAAGAACCCAGTTTGGTCAAAAAAGCCTCGACCGCCGCCCGATGTTCTGAGCTGGTGTAACAGATGCCTTGAGCCTGAGAGCCTTGCGCAAACACCTCGTGAGACCCCATCTCGAACGATTGATTGAGGATGGTTTTGGTCAAACCCAGTGCCGTCATCGAGACTTGACTGAGCTCACGGGCCCACTCTTGGGCCGCATCCAACAACTGCTCGGCTCTGACCTTGCGATCCAAAATACCCAAAGCCAAAGCCTCGTCGGCATCGACCCGCCGACCGGTAAAAATCAATTGCTTGGCTTGAGAAAGACCAATGCGGCGTGGCAAAAAATACATGCCACCGCCATCGGGCATGATGCCGCGCAAGATGTAAGACCAACTGAAGCTGGCGTGCTCGCTGCCCATGATGAAGTCACACGCCATGGCGGTGTCGGCACCCAAGCCCGAGGCGGCGCCATTGACCGCTGCGATCACGGGCTTGGGGCAGGTGTGCAGCAAGGCCTGGGCGCGGTGCACGATTTGCTGGCGGCGCCAGCCATTGAAGGCCAACTCGCCGCTGGGTGCACTGAGGCGTTGCTTCATGCCCGAGATGTCGCCACCCGCACAAAAAGCCGCTCCGGCCCCAGTCAAGACCAAGGCCCGTATGCTTTTGTCGGCTGTCACCGATTCGAGCGCGTCGATGAAATCAGAGCGCATCGCATCGCTGAACGCGTTGCGTTTGTCGGGTCGGTTCAGCGTCAAGGTGGCAACCCCTTGCGCCGTCACCAATTCAATCAATGTGTCTGCCATGTTCAAAGTCTTTCAGTCTATGGAGATGGGATGGTCTTTCACGATGCGCATCCAGCGTGCTTCTTCGCGTTGGATGTAGGCGGCCAATTCTTGCGGCGACCCAGCCGAGATGGTCAAGCCCTCTGAGGCCATCTTGAGTTTGAATTTTTCTTCCGTGGTCGAGCGGGCCACGGCCGCATGCAATGAGGTCACCACGTCTGGGGGCGTGCCTGCAGGGGCCAACAAACCGTACCAGCTCTCGACCAGATACCCCGGTACCCGCTCAGCGATGCAGGGCAAATCAGGTTGTGCGGCCCAACGCTCGTTGCTGGTGATGGCCAGTGCACGCAATTTGCCTTGCCTGATGTGCGGCGCGACGGCGGCCGCGGTGGCAAACATCATGTCGACCTGACCGCCCAGCACATCCATCATGGCCAAGCCCGCGCCCCGATAAGGGACGTGTTTCAAATTCACGCGCGCCAAACGGCACAGCATTTCGCCGGCCAAATGGGCCGAGGTGCCATTGCCTTGCGAGGCATAAGACAACTCTTCGGGGTGCGCGCGCGCAAACTCCAACAAGTCGCCCCATTGGCGCCAAGCGCTGTCGCTGCGCACCACCAAGACATTGGGGCCATGCGCCACCAAGCTGATGGGGGCAAAGGCTTTTTTGAAATCAAACGGTAATTTCGCATACAGGCTGGGGTTGACCGCATGGGCAAAGGTGGCCATGACCAACACATGCCCATCGGCGGGGCTTTTGGCCACAAAATCGCTGCCAATCAAGGTGCCAGCGCCGGGTTTGTTGTCCACCACCACGGGCACGCCCAAGGCCAAGGCCATGCCGCTGGCCAATTCGCGAGCGATGGCATCGGTGCCGCCACCCGGCGCAAAGGGCACGATCAACTTCACTGGCCGCTCGGGGAACTTGGCCCAGGCCGTTGCCGCGATCAAGCTGGCACCCAAGCCCAGCACGATTTGACGCCGTGGTGCGCACAACCGATCCGAGCCGTCTGGTTGCACGTGGGTCGCAGCGGCTGTGCCCTTGACCTGCATCACGGTTTGTCCAGGTGTGGGCGACGCTCCATCGTCCACAACGTTTGTAACAACCGTTGCGCCGAAGCTTGGCCCCAAACGGGCGCGGCCAACTCGATGAATTTATCGCTCAGGTCTTGATCGCTCAAAGGCGCATCTGGGTCGCCTTTGCGGGTGGGTTGAAACCACTCGTGGGTCTCACCCTGCAGGGTTTGGATGCGGATTCGGGCCGAGCGTTGCCCCGGAAATGCCGCATCCAACTGCGGGTCAACATTGAGCGTGATGCGTCGCATCAACTCGCGCACCCGGGGGTCTTGCAAACGCTCGGGGGTGAAAGCGGCCAATCGCACACTGCCGTAGATCCAGGCATGAGCCGTCACATACGGCAGGCTGAATCGTGCTTCGGCTGCGGTCTGTGGGTGGGGATTGCCTGCCACGGCCAGCGCTGGGGCGTAGGTCTCCACCTGCAGACTTTGCACCTGTTTGGCGTCTAAGCCGGTGCGTCGTTGCAAGGCCAAGGCTGCATCGATGGGGGCAAAGGTGTGGCCACAACAGGCGTGGTTTTTGAAGGTCATCTGGGTGATGTGAAAGTCTTGCCCCAGGGTGGACACCGCCGCGGCCCAATCGGGGCCGTTGCCCATGGCGCGACCCAAGCCGTCTTCACCGTCGATCACATCCAGCGAACCGGTCACACCCACGGCGGCGCCCTGGGCCGCCAACAGGCCGGCTTGGGCGGCATGCCCAGCGTGCAGGGGCTTGGACATCGAGTCCATCCGAAACGCTTGTTGCAAACCGGCGGCCATTGTGGCGGCGGTGCACAGGGCATGGGCAAAGGCCTGATCGGACAGTTTCAAGGCGCTGGCCGCAGCGGCCGCTGCCCCAAAAGTGCCCACCGTGCCGGTGTTGTGCCAATAGCGGTAATGCGCGCGCCCCAAGGCGGCCCCGATGCGCGTTGAGATTTCGTAACCCGCCACGATGGCGCGCAACAAATCAAGGCCGCTGCCGCCAAGGCTTGCCACCTGGGCATGTGCGGCCGCGATGGTGGGGGCGCCTGGGTGATAGATGGCTTCTCGGTAAATGTCGTCGACCTCGACGGTGTGTGCCGCTGTGCCGTTGATCAAGGCGGCGCTGCGAGAGGTGGCGGCACGACCCGATGCCAACCAAGCGTTGCCGTGATCGAGGTCTTCGGCCAACGCGGCTTCGAGCAACGTGGGGGGCGCACAGACCGAGCCCGCAATCCATGCCGCATACCAATCGACCAAAGCGCGTTTGGCGTGGTGCAAGACCTCATCAGACAAGGTCTGATGCTGCAAAGATGCGCCATATGCGCCCAGGGTTTGCGCGACGGTCACGAGGGTTCCAGGGTTCTCGACAGTGGGTTTTCCAGTCTAGCAAATGCCGTTAAACTGCTTTGTCACCTATGATGAATTTTCAACTCTCCCCTGATGATCAGGCCTTTGCTGATGCGGTGGGCCGCTTTGCCCGTGAGCAACTGGCCGCCGGTGCGCTTGAGCGTGCCCACGACCCCCGCTACCCTTGGGAAGTGGCCGCCCAACTGTCACAACAAGGGTTGTTGGGCATCGCCTTCTCTGAGGCCGATGGGGGGCAGGGTGGCAAATTGTTGCATGCGGTGTTGGCCATCGAGCAAGTGGCACTGGCTTGCCCCAAAAGTGCCGACATTGTGCAAGCGGGCAATTTCGGTCCGATTCGCACCTTTGTCGAGTACGCCACCCCGCAGCAAAAGGCCCGTTACTTGCCCGAATTGCTGGCCGGCAAAAAATTGATTTCATTGGGCATGACCGAGCCCGATGCAGGCTCGGCCGTGACCGAACTCAAAACCTCGGCGGTGATCGAGGGTGATCAGGTGGTGATCAACGGCGGCAAGATTTTTTCCACCCACAGCGTCGATGCGCATGTGTTTTTGGTCTATGTGCGCTTTGGCCCAGGGGTGGGCGGCATCGGCTCGGTGTTGCTCGAACGCGGCACACCCGGATTCGAGGTCGGGCCGGCCTCGGTGTTCATGAATGGTGAGCAATGGTCTCCTTTGTACTTTGACCAATGCCGGGTCCACCGCGACCAAATTTTGTTGGGCCCTGGAGGCTTCAAAAAACAAATCGCCGGCTTCAACGTCGAGCGCTTGGGCAACGCCTCGCGTGCCTTGGCCCTGGGCCATCATGCTTTTTTGCTGGCCAAAGAACACGCCCAAACCCGCAAGCAATTTGGCCGCCCTTTGTGTGAATTTCAAGGCCTGCAGTGGAAGTTTGCCGAGATGGCCATGAAGCTGGAGCAGGCCCGTTTGATGCTTTACAAGGCCGTGCTCGAAGGCGACGAGGGTTTGCCCAGCGCCCAATCCACGGCCATGGCCAAACTGGCTTGCAACCTGGCTGGTTTTGAGGTCTCTAACGAGGCCTTGCAGATCATGGGCGGCACCGGATTCAGCCAAGACAGCTTGGTCGAGTATTGCGTGCGGCGCACCCGGGGGTGGATGATTGCAGGCGGCTCGATCGAGATCCTGAAAAACCGCATCGCCGAGGGTGTTTTCGGGCGCAGCTTTTCTCAAAGAGCGGGTTGACGCCGCCGCACGACTGGACTGAAGAGGGGCGTTACCCACGCGACAACCCTTCAGGGCAAGCGCGATTGAATTCGCCACCATTTATCGATAGACTGATTTTCAACATTTTTCTGTGCCTGTGATTTGAGCGCGTTCTCTTGAATCAGGGGCTTGTCTTTTCCATTCAGACGCGAGGAATCCACCATGCTCAGTTTGAAAGTCAATGGTTCCACCCACCAAGTGGATGTGGAGCCCGAAATGCCCCTGTTGTGGGTCATCCGAGAACAGCTGGGCCTGACCGGCACCAAGTTTGGCTGTGGCATTGCCCAATGCGGGGCTTGCACCGTGCACCTGAACGGCACACCCGTGCGCTCGTGTTCTTACCCCGTCAGCGCAGTGGGCAATGCGGCCATCACCACCATCGAAGGTTTGTCCAAAGACGCTTCGCACCCGGTGCAAAAGGCTTGGCGCGAGCTCGATGTGCCGCAATGTGGGTACTGCCAATCGGGACAAATCTTGGCCGCGGTCGATTTGCTCAAGCGCAAACCCAAGCCCACCGACAAAGACATCGATGAGGCCATGACCAACATCTGCCGTTGTGGCAGTTATCAGCGCATCCGTGCGGCCATTCACCAAGCGGCAGGCCAGTCCAAAGGCATTGGGTCGGTCATCCATTACTCCAGGCCCGGCACCGATGCGTCTTGCACCGATTGCTCGGTGCAACTGGGCATGAAAGGCTGAGGTGAGCATGAAAACCATCTCCATACCCCAACCCCAGACCGGCGCTTTGACGCGCCGCCAATTTGTGATCTCCAGCGGCTTGGCCAGTGGTGGCCTGGCGGTCGGATTTCACTTTCCTGCGGCCGCCCAAAGCGCGGGCGCTGCCGCTGGCACCGAAGTCAATGCCTGGGTCATCGTGCGACCTGACGACAGCTGTGTGATTCGCGTGGCCCGTGCCGAAATGGGCCAAGGCACCCACACCGGTCTGGTGCAGTTGGTGGCCGAAGAACTCGAATGCGACTGGGCCAAGGTCAGCTTGCAATCGGTGACACCCGGACAAAATCTGGCCCGCAAACGGGTCTGGCGCAACATGGCCACCGGTGGCAGCCGAGGCATCCGCGAGTCGCAAGAGTATGTGCGTCAAGGCGGTGCGGCCGCGCGCATGATGTTGCTGCAAGCCGCCGCCAACCAGTGGAACGTGCCGGTGTCTGAACTCAAGGTCGACAAAGGCGTGGTCAGCCATGCGGCCTCGGGCCAAACCGCCCGTTATGGAGCTTTGGCCCCGCAGGCGGCCCTGTTGCCTGGCCCCGATGTCAAAAGCATCGTCTTGAAGCACCCGCGCGACTGGAAATTGGCGGGCCGCTCACCCAACCGATTGGACACAGCGCCCAAGGTCAATGGCAGCTTGAAATACGGCATCGACACCGCCTTGCCAGGCATGGTGTATGCCGCCATCAAGGCCTGCCCGGTGTTTGGCGGCAAATTGGTTGGATTTGATGCCGCGGCCATCCAGCAGCGCCGTGGCATCAAGGCCGTGGTGCGGGTGGACGACAACGCTGTGGCGGTGGTGGCCGACAGTTTCTGGCGTGCCAAAACCGCCCTGGAGGCATTGCCCATTCAGTGGGACGTGGGCGACAACGGCGCCGTCAACAGCGAGGCCATTGCCCAGCGCTTGCGCGAAGGTTTGACGTCTACCCAAAACGTGTTTGCAGACACCGATCAGGGCAATGTCACCCAAGCCATGCAAGGGGCCGCCAAAACCGTTGAGGCGGTCTACAGCACGCCTTTTGTGGCCCATGCTTGCATGGAGCCCATGAACTGCACGGCCTTGGTCCACGCAGACCGCGCCGAAGTGTGGACGGCCACCCAAAACGCCGAGGCCTCGCTGGCCGATTTGGCCGCCGCCACCGGACTGCCACTTGAAAAATGCGAGGCCTACAACCCACCCCTGGGCGGTGGTTTTGGCCGACGCGGCGGCACCCAAGACTTTGTGCGCCAAGCCGCCTTGATTGCCAAGCAAATGCCAGGCACGCCCGTCAAGCTGATTTGGACCCGTGAAGAAGACATGGGCCATGACTTTTATCGCCCCATCGGCCAGTGCCGCATGCAAGCCGCGCTGGACGCCCAAGGCGAATTGACGGCCTTGCACTTGCGCGTGTCGGGCCAATCGATCAATGCCTTGCTGGCCCCCCACAACATCGTGGACGGCAAAGACCGGCGCCAGTTGCAAGGCTATTGGCGCGAGCCAGGCGATGCCCAATTGGGCTATACCGTGCCCAACCTGCGCGTCGAGTACGCCATGCGCAACACCCACGTGCCGGTGGGCCCGTGGCGCGGGGTCAACACCAATCAAAACTCGATCTACCTCGAGTGTTTCATGGACGAGGTGGCCCGTGCCGCTGGCAAAGACCCGCTCGAGTTCCGTCGCGCTTTGCTCAAGAACCATCCCAAACACTTGGCCGTGCTCAATGCCGCTGCCCTCAAAGCGGGCTACGACAAACCCTTGCCCGCCGGGCGCTTCAGGGGCATTGCCCAGTTCATGGGCTATGGCAGCTACACCGCCGCAGTGGCCGAGGTGTCATTGAAGGGCAATCAGGTCAAGGTGCATCGCCTGGTGTTGGCCACCAACTGTGGCCATGCGGTCAACCCCGTGCAAATCGCCTGTCAGATCGAGGGCTCTGTGGCCTATGGCATGGACTCGCTGCAAAGCCAGTCGTCGGTCAAAGACGGTCGCATCGTCGAGACCAACTTTGACACCTACCCGATTGCCCGCATGTACCAAATGCCCAAGATCGAGTCGGTGATCGTGCCCACCTATGATTTTTGGGGCGGTGTCGGTGAACCCACCATTTGCGTGGTGGCGCCCTCCATCGTCAATGCCATCGTGGCCGCACGCGGCGGTAAACCCGTGCGATCGCTGCCCATCCAAAACGAAGGCTTGCAGTTGGCATGAAATGGCGTCGCACCTTGCTCTGGGCCTTGGGGGCCTGTGGCTTGGCAGGGACGCGGGTGTGGGCACGTGTTGTGCCCACA